>NZ_CDWWXA010000037.1:23573-37788 GCF_977971845.1 Frankia sp. CeCAU1
GCACGGGTTCCGGCTGCCCAGTGCCATGGACAACCGCCCGCTGCGGTGGGAGGAGTTCCTCGAGCGCATCGGCCAGACGGTCTACCTGTCGGCGACCCCGGGCCCCTACGAGCTGGGCCGGTCCGTCGGCGTCGTCGAGCAGATCATCCGGCCTACCGGCCTGCTCGACCCCGAGGTCGTGCTCAAGCCGACGAAGGGGCAGATCGACGATCTCGTCCACGAGATCCGGCTGCGCGCCGAGCGGGACGAACGGGTCCTGGTCACCACGCTGACCAAGAAGATGGCCGAGGATCTCACCGACTACCTGCTCGAGCTCGGCATCCGGGTGCGGTACCTGCACAGCGAGGTGGACACCCTGCGCCGGGTGGAGCTGCTCACCGAGCTGCGCCGCGGCGAGTTCGACGTGCTCGTCGGGATCAACCTGCTCCGCGAGGGTCTCGACCTGCCAGAGGTGTCGCTGGTGAGCATCCTCGACGCCGACAAGGAGGGCTTCCTGCGCTCGGACAAGTCACTGATCCAGACGATCGGCCGGGCCGCCCGTAACGTGTCCGGGCAGGTCCACATGTACGCGGATGCGATCACCCCGTCGATGCGCCGCGCCATCGACGAGACGAACCGGCGGCGCGAGAAGCAGATCGCCTACAACACCGAGCGCGGGCTGGATCCCCAGCCCCTGCGCAAGAAGGTCGTCGACATCCTCGACGACATGGTTCGCCAGTCGGCCGACGGCGAGCTGATTGGCGGCGGCGGCCGATCGCAGTCCCGCGGCAAGGCCCCGGTTCCGGGGATGAAGTCGCGCGCCGGCAGGGAGGGCGCCGTCGGCCGGTACGCCGCCGAACTCGCCGGCCTGCCCTCCCACGAACTCGCGCAGCTTATCCGCCAGCTCGACGACCAGATGCACGAGGCGGCGAAGGAGCTGCAGTTCGAGCTGGCCGCCCGGCTGCGCGACGAGATCGCCGAGCTGAAGAAGGAGCTGCGTGGCATGGGCGCCGCCGGCGTGCAGTGATGCCGTGAGCGCCGGCCTGCCACGATCAGCCGGCTGGGGCGGCGGTGTCCGTGCCGCTGGCGGCAGCATCCGCGCCGCCGGCGACGGTCTCGGCCTCGGCTGCGGCCTTGGCGCCGCGGCGGGCCAGCAGGTCCTGCCAGACCTCCTCGATGCGGGCGTCGAGGTCGTCCAGGCTCCCGCCGTTGTCCACCACGATGTCGGCGGCGGCCCGGCGCTGGGAGTCCGTGGCCTGGTTCGCCATCCGCGCCAGCGCCTGGTCGCGGGGCAGGCCGCGGCCCTCGAGGCGGTGCAGCCGCACCTCCCGCGGCGCCTCGACGACCAGCACCACGTCGTAGGTGCCTTCGGCGTGCACCTCGACGAGCAGCGGGATGTCGTGCACGGCGATCCCGCTCGGTGACACCTCCCCCATGCGCCGCGCCGTCTCCTCGCGGATCAGCGGATGGACGATCGCTTCGAGCCGGCCGCGGGCGGCGGGATCGGCGAACACGATCCGGCCGAGCGCCTCGCGGTCCAAACCGCCGTCCGCGTTCGCCAGTTCGGTGCCGAACTCCGCCAGGACCGCGGCGAGCCCCGGGGTGCCGGGCGCCACCACGTCCCGGGCGACCTGGTCGGCGTCGATCAGCAAGGCGCCCCGGGCCGCGAGGCACGCTGACACCGCGCTCTTGCCTGAACCAATGCCACCCGTCAGACCTACTGTGAACACATCGTCGAGTCTGCCAGCTCCCGGAGCCAGCCACCCAGCCGGTCCGCCCGGCTGCGCCCTCGCGTACTTGGCAGCTCGCGTACTTGGCAGCTCGCGTACTTGGCAGACTGTGCGGATGGAGGTTGCCCCGGTCGCGCACCGGCTCTGGCCGGCCCTGCTCACCGGCACGCTGCTCGGTCTCGGCGCCCTCGGCCTCGCGCTGGCACCGGCGCTCGCCGGTTCGGCACCGTTGCTGCTCGTTGCGCTGCGACCCACGTGGGCGATCCTGCTGCTGGTCGGCGGCACGGTGCCGTTCGTTCCCGCCCTGCTGATCGCCGCGTTCTTCCGCGGGCTGATCGACGTCGGCTACTTCGGTCTGGCCCGCAACAACATCCGCTCGGTGCTCCTACGGCGTATCAGCACCGGCCGCGCCGTGGCGGCGCTGTCCCGCCACGGCACCCAGCGCCCGCTGCTGTGGTTCTGCCTGCTGAACACCAACGCGGCGGTGGACGCGGCGCTCGGCGCCGGCGACGTCCCGCTGCGCCGGTTCCTGCGCTTCCTGGTTCCCGGCTCCCTGCTGTCCTCGGCCCTCTACCTGACGGCGGCGCGCGCCGTGACGCCATGGATGCACGGCGTCGTCACCTGGCTCGACGAGAACATGACCTTCCTGATCCTCGGCAGCCTCACGTTGGCGATCATCCAGCTGGGGGCGCGGACGCTCCTGCGCCGTCGGGGTCGGCTCCGCACTGCATCCGGTTCCCCGCCCGGCCCATCGCCCGGCCGGCATCGCGGATAGGGTGGTAACGGAACGTTTCCGGCTAGCCAGAAGAAGGCGGTGGACCGGCACTCTCTGGACATCCTGTGTCGCAGGTAGCAAGGTCGGTGACTCCGGGGTCATCCGCGGCCGTCGACGCCCGCGGGAATCCACCGGCGATCATCTCACGCTACGGAGTCGACGATGCCCTGCCCCCGCCACGCCCTGCCCTGCGCGATCCCACCCCACATCCTCGAACGCATTGTCCGCAACGGCACCGAGGAGCAGCGTTCCCGGGCCCTGTCCACCCTGCTCCAGGACACCTCTCATCGCACCATCCGGGTGCACAACGCCCTGATGCGCTCGACGCGGCGCGGTGCCGTCCCACCGCGCCCGGCGCCCGAGAGCGGCCCGCGGCGTACCGTCAGCGACGCGGGCGGCACCGAGATCCTGCCGGGTGCGATGGTTCGCGAGGAGGGTGGCGCCGCGATCGACGACGCGGCGGTCAACGAGGCCTACGACGGCCTGGGCTCGACGTTCGCGTTCTACTCCGACGTCCTGGGCCGGAGCTCCATCGATGACGAGGGGATGGCTCTGCTCGCCACCGTGCACTACGGCGACCACTACGAGAACGCCTTCTGGAACGGCCGCCAGATGGTGTTCGGCGACGGCGACGGCGAGCTGTTCAAGCGTTTCACGGCGTCGCTCGACATCATCGGTCATGAACTGACCCATGGCGTCACCGAGGACGAGGCGGCGCTGATGTATGTGAACCAGTCCGGCGCGCTCAACGAGTCGATCAGCGACGTCTTCGGTTCCCTGGTGAAGCAGTACGTCCGCGGCCAGACCACCGAGCAGGCCGACTGGCTGATCGGCGACGAGCTGCTCACAGACGCCGTCCAAGGCGTCGCGCTGCGGTCGATGAAGGCCCCCGGGACCGCCTACGACGATCCGGTACTCGGCGACGACATCCAGCCGGACCACATGGACCGCTACGTCCGGATGACCGCCGACAACGGCGGCGTCCACATCAACTCGGGCATCCCGAACAAGGCGTTCTACCTCGCCGCGACGGCTCTCGGCGGATACGCTTGGGAGAAGGCCGGCCGCATCTGGTACGAGACCCTGCGCGCACCGCAGATCCGGCCGAACACGACGTTCCGCGCATTCGCCTCGGTGACCGTGCACCAGGCCGGCCTGCTGTTCGGTGCGGACGCGCGGAAGGCCGTCTCCGAGGCGTGGCAGGCCGTCGGCATCGTCGTCCGCGCAGCCGGGCAGGTCAGCGCAGCCGGGTAATTCGGACCATCACGCCCGGCGACATCGAACGTCACCGCCCGGGACCACCTTGCCCGCCTTCGCGGCCCGGGCCCGCAGCAGCTCGCGGACGCGCTCCGCCGGCAGCGGAGGCGAGATCGCCTCTCCCTGCAGCAGATCGCAGCCGAAGTCGACCATCATCGTCAGGGTCCGTTCGTCCTCGATGCCCTCACCGACGACCCGCAGCCCCAGGCGATGTCCCAGATCGAGCACGGAACGCACGATCGCGGCGTCGGGCAGGCTCCCCCGGACGTCCGTGACGAACCCCCGGTCGATCTTGACCTCGTCAAACGGCAACGTCTTGAGGATCTCCATCGAGCTATACCCGGTGCCGAAGTCGTCGAGGGAGAGCGCCACGCCGTGGGAGCGCAACTGACCCAGCATTGTCGCCGCACGCGCGGGCTGGGTGACCAGGGCGCTCTCGGTGATCTCCAGGGTGAGGACGTCGGGGGCCAGCCGGTGCGCGGCGATCGAGTCCGAGACCACCCGGGGAAGATCGTCGAGCACCAGCATCCGGGGGGAGAGATTGACCGACACCGGCAGGTGCAGGCCCCCCGCGTCCCAGGCGGCGCACTGCCGCAGTGCCTCGTCGAGAACCCACCGGGTCAGGTCCGCGATCAGGGGGGACCGCTCGGCGATCGGCAGGAACTCGCCGGGGGGGAGCAGCCCACGGCTCGGATGTCGCCACCGCAGCAACGCCTCGGCACCGACGATCCCACCGGTCCGAGCTGACTGGACCGGCTGGTAGTACAGGACGAGCTCGTCGCGGCCGATCGCGGCGCGCAACTGGGCGTTCAACGCGATCTCCTCGGGCCGCACCCCGGCGATGCCGGCATCCCACAGGCCCACGCTCTCCCCGACCCGCTTGGCCCGCAGCAGGGCCGCATCGGCGCAGCTCATCAGGGTGGCCATGGTCGCGCCGTCGCGGGGGGCCACCGCGATGCCCACCGAGGCGTCCACCTCGACGTCGACCCCGCAGACCTGAAAGGGCCCCTGGATCTGGCGGAGGACCCGCCGGCCCAAGGTGCGCCGCCGCCCGGCGGCTATGGCCGCGGGCAGGGGGCTGCGGACGGCCGGCGCGCCCGACGGGCCGAGGGAGACGGGTGAAGCAGATGAGGTGGATGAGGGGGGTGAGGCAGATGAGACGGGCGGCGCCGGGATGATCTCGGGTCCGCGGAACACCAGCGCGAACTCGTCCCCGCCGGCCCGACCGACGAACACCGGCCTCGGAGTCAGGGTCGGCAACGTCTCAGCGATCATCCTCAGCAGCTGGTCCCCGCCGAGGTGACCGAGCGCATCGTTGACCTCGTGAAACCGGTTGAGGTCCACCAGGACGAGGACAGCCTCGTTCCCCGCGGCATTGATCTTCGCAACGGCGGACTGCCCGATTTCCATCGTCCCGCCCCGGTTGGCCAGGCGGGTGAGGGGATCGGAACGGTTCTGCAGCAGGCCCTCACGGAACAGGGCCTTCGCCACCGCGCCCACGAGCATGACGGCGGCGATGGTGGAGAACATGGGCGCGGCGGCCTCGGCCAGTCCGCCGTGGGCGGTGACGCCGGCGACGACGGCAGCGCAGACGGCCGCGGTGCCGGCGACGGCCCAGCCGACGGGGACCAGGGCGGCATAGGCGCACAGCACCGGGAACCAGGTCAGGTATGTGTCCGCGTTCCGGCCGGGCGCCGCGCTCGCCAGCGCGAAGGCGAGCGCGGCGGCGAGCGAGGCGACGGCGACGGGCGGAATCCAGCGCCCTCTCGGGTTGGCCACCAGCCCGACGACGGCGTTACCGACCGCGACCACCAGACCCAGCCAGTTTCCCCAGCGCAGATAACCCGGGGAGCCCGGAATGCACCCGGCGAGCAGGAAGAGCACCGCCGCGATCGCAGGGGTGACCACGAGAAAACGCCGACGGCCGGCGAACGTACGCCCGCTGATCAAAAACCGCTTCCTCCCGCACTGACCCGCGATGAGCCCGACCGAACGGACCGAGCGGATCAGGCGGACCGAACAGGGACGAACCGCACCGAGCGGGACGTCGCTCCGGGTGTCGCAACGACCCCGCATCCGAGAGGTCACGGTGCACGACGGCGACAGGACCGGGTCAGGCTTCCTTCCAACATAGCCGTCGATCCGGCGTGACCGACATCATAGCCAGCAGCTTCCCGGCACCGATGCAATTTCACGGTTCGGTACAATTCCTCGACTGATACCGGAGACGACGGAAAATCCGGGAAGCCAGCGGAGTAATTCGGCGCAAAAATGACATCCGGGTACAGGAACGCTCGGTAACAAGAACACTCGGTAACAGGAACACTCAGTGCGCCGCGTCGTCCCAGGTGCAGCCGGCGCCGACGCTCACGTCGAGCGGCACCGACATGGTGTACGCGGAGGTCATCTCGGCCCGGACCAGCCGCTCGACCGCATCGTGCTCGCCGGGCGCGATCTCGAGGACGAGTTCGTCGTGCACCTGGAGCAGCAGCCGGGAGGCGTACCCCCCGGCACACAGCGCCCGGTCGACCCCCAACATCGCAATCTTGATGATGTCCGCGGCGGAACCCTGGATCGGCGCGTTCAACGCCATCCGCTCGGCCATCTGCCGCCGCTGGGAGTTGTCGCTGGTCAGATCGGGCAGGTAGCGACGGCGGCCGAGGATCGTCTCGGTGTAGCCGTCCTTGCGGGCCCGTTCCACGACCCCACGCAGGAAGTCGCGGACCCCGCCGAACCGGGCGAAGTAGGCGTCCATGTGCTCCCGGGCCTCGTCCGGCGCGATGCCGAGCTGCCCGGCGAGGCCGAACGCGGACAACCCGTAGGCCAGGCCGTACGACATCGCCTTGATCCGCCGGCGCAGCTCCGGGTCGACCTCGGAGACCGGCAGGCCGAACGCCTCGGCGGCCACGAAGGTGTGCAGGTCCTCGCCGGAGCCGAACGCCTCGATGAGGCCCTCGTCACCCGAAAGATGAGCCATGATCCGCATCTCGATCTGCGAGTAGTCCGCCGTCAGCAGCGTCTCGTAGCCCGCGCCGACGACGAAGGCCCGGCGGATCTGGCGCCCCTCGGCCGTCCGGATCGGGATGTTCTGCAGGTTCGGGTCCGCGGAGGAAAGCCGGCCGGTCGCGGCGATCGTCTGGTTGAACGTGGTGTGGATGCGCCCAATATCGTCGATCATGGGGATCAGCGAGTCGACGACCGTCTTGAGGCGGGCCACGTCGCGGTGCCGCAGCAGCACCGGCAGGAGCGGATGGTCGGACTGGACCGCCAGCCAGGCGAGGGCGTCGGCGTCCGTGGTGTAACCGGTCTTGATCTTCTTGGTCTTGGGCAGGCCCAGCTCGTCGAAGAGGATCTGCTGCAGCTGCTTGGGGGAGCCCAGGTTGAACGGCCGGCCGACGATCTCGTGGGCCTGCGCGGCGACCGCGCTGACCTCGCCGCCGTAGTGCTTCTGCAGCTCGGTCAGGTGCTCGGAGTCCACGGCGATGCCGGCCCGCTCCATGCCGGCCAGGACCGTGACCAGCGGGAGTTCGATGTCCCGCAGCAGGGTGGCGGCGGAGCGGCGTTCGAGGTCCGCGTCGAGGGCGTCGGCGAGCTCGAGGCAGGCCCGGGCCCGCACGGCGTCCGCGTGCGCCTGGTCGGCCTCGCCGGAGCCGTCGAGGGTCAGCTGCTGGCCGCCCGGGACGGGGTCGGCGGACAGGTCGCGATGCAGGTACCGGGCGACGAGATCGGCCAGGTCGAAGGACCGCTGGCCGGGCAGAGCCAGATAGGCCGCGAGCGCGGTGTCGCTGGTGACGCCGGCGAGCGGCAGGTCAAGCTCGGTCAGGGCCAGCATCGGCCCCTTCACGTCGTGGGCGGCCTTCGGCTGGTTCGGATCGGCGAGCCAGGCGCCCAGCGCCGCCACGTCCGCGGGGGTGAGCAGCGTCGGGTCGATCCAGGCCGCGGCACCGCCGGCCGCGGCCAGCGCGAGACCGGCGAGCACACCGGTGCCGCGCCCCCAGGTGCCCCGGGCGTGCAGGCCGGTACGGCCGACCCTGTGGGCGTGCTCGGCGAGCCACCGGGCCACCTCGCCCGGCCCGAGCACGGTCAGCTCGATCTCGAACCCCTCGTCGGCGGGAGGCGGCGCGATCGCGAGGGCCGCGTAGAGCCGCTCCCGCAGTACCCGGAACTGCAGCGTGTCGAACAGCTGGTGGACGGCCTCCCGGTCCCAGGGCCGCATCCGCAGGCCGGCGGGGACGACGTCGAGCGGCACGTCACGGGACAGCTCCGTCAGGGAACGGTTGCGGATGACCTCGGACAGGTGGGCGCGCAGCGACGCCCCGGTCTTCCCGCCGATCTCGTCGGCATGGTCGACCAGTTCGGCCAGCGAGCCGAACTGCTGGATCCACTTGGTGGCGGTCTTCTCCCCCACCCCCGGCACCGACGGCAGGTTGTCGGAGGGATCCCCGCGCAGGGCCGCGAAGTCCGGGTACTGCACTGGGGACAGGCCGTACTTCGCCTGCACCTCGTCGGGGGTGAAGCGGACCATGTCACTGATGCCCTTGCGGGTCATCAGCACCGTCACCCGCTCGTCGACCAGCTGCAGCGCGTCACGGTCACCCGTGACGACCAGCACGTCCATCCCCTCGGCCGCGCCCAGGGTCGCGAGCGTGGCGATCACGTCGTCGGCCTCGTATCCCGGCGCGCTGACCCCCGGCACCGCGAGGGCGTCGCACACCTGGTGGATGAGGCTGACCTGGCCGACGAAGTCGGCCGGGGTCTCGCCCCGACCGGCCTTGTACTCGGCGTACTGGGTGTGCCGGAAGGTCGGGGTCGGCAGGTCCCACGCCACGGCGACATGGGTCGGCCGCTCGTCGCGCAGGACGTTGATGAGCATGGAGGTGAATCCGTACACCGCGTTCGTCGGCTGGCCCGTGGTGGTGGAGAAGTTCTCCACCGGCAGCGCGTAGAAGGCACGGTAGGCCAGCGAGTGCCCGTCAAGCAGCAACAACCGGGGCGTTGCCGGGGTCGACTTCGCGGGGCTCGATGGCGCGGGACTCGGCGAGGACACGGCCGGGCCGGCCGCAGTGGCCCCGGTGGCCCCGGTGGCCCCGGTGGCCCCGGTGGCGGACGCTGCCGAGCGGCTCCCGGACGGAGACGAGGTGGGGGACGAAGTGGTGACGGACACGCGGCGAGTTTAGGCCGTGGGTCGGACAGTTTCGCCGCGAGCGGGCGGACCGATGCGTCGACCACGTCGGTCCGCCGGCCGGGCAGGTCCGCCGGCCGGGCAGGTCCGCCGGCCGGGCAGGTCCGCCGGCCGGGCAGGTCCGCCGGTTACGGTCTGACGAGGGAGCTGACCGGGCCGAGCACGGCCCGTTTCCCGGCCCGGACCTCGTACACGTAGACCGTCGAGCCCTCGACCTCACCATTCTTCCGGAATCTGATGCGCTTGGTGACGCCGGGAATGTCGACCGAGCCGAACCGGGCGAGCACGGCCTCCCGCGTCGCGCCGCTACCGAGCCGGCGCAGCACCTCGATGACGGCGTTCGTGGCGTCATAAGCCTCGCCGGAATAGGTTCCAGGCCGCGCGTCGGCGTTGATCGTCTTGTAGTCGGCGACGAACCCCGCCGCCGCGGGATCGCTGTTCGGGTCACCGCAGGGGCAGGTCAGCAGCGTTCCCTCGGCGTTGCCGGCACCGGCCTGGTGGATGAGTTGGTCGTCGTTCGCGCCGTCGCCGCTGACGACCTTCCCGGTGTACCCCTTGCTGCGCAGCGCCCTGGTCAGCAACGCGAGTTCCGCATAGTAGCCAGAATAGTACACGGCGTCCGGATTCTCGGCGAGGATCTTCGTGGCCTGGGACGTGTAGTCCTTCGTCGGATTGATGCCGTCGTGGATCACGCGGATGCCACGGCCGGTCAGGGCCTTCTCGAGCGCTCCGGACAAGCCGGTGCCGTATTCGCTCCGGTCGTCGAGAGAGTAGACCTTGTCCGCCTTCACGACCTTGGCAAGGTATTCCGCGGCGGCGGATCCCTGCACGGTGTCCGGTGCGATGACCCGGTAGAAGCTGGTGAACCCGAGATCGGTGAGCGCCGGATTGGTGGCCGACGGGCTGACCGACAGCAGCCCGGCCCCGCTGTAGAGCGGCTCACTCGACTTCGTCGGTCCGGAGAAGACGGGGCCGACGACGCCGATGACCTCCGGATTGTCGATCAGTTTCTGCGCGGCGGTAGGCCCCTGCTCGGCCATACCCTGATCGTCCGAGGCGACCAGGCGCAGCCTGAACGGCAGATCCTTGCGCCGGTTCGCTAGCTCGACAGCGGTCAGCACCCCGTCGTAGGCGTTGATGCCGAGCTGCTGGTTGTCGCCGGAGAGCGGCCCCTGAAAACCGATGGCGTATTCCTTTTTCCCGTCGTCACCGGACGAACCACCGCCGCAGCCGGCAAGGACGGCCGCGGCTGTCAGCACACCCACGGATCCGAGGGCCCCCCACCGCGTCACGCTCGGTCGGGGCACGCCCCCTCGCCGTCCAGGACCCGTCATGACACGCCCTCCCACAGCACATCGCTGCCGCTACCGACACCCTCGGCGTCAGGACCCGGTCCGCCACCGCATCATCGGCAACCGATCGACAGCGGATAGTGACGAAAACGTAACCTTCGGAGGAGTGGAAGGGAAGCGCAACGTGAGCGTGTCGTAACTTGAAGGGGGTTTCGCCGGTGAGTCCGAAAGCAAACGACCCGATCGGAGAAGCGAACGACCCGGCAGAACCCGCAACGGCCCGGTCGGAGGATGTCGGTTGCCGCAGCCGCCGCAGCCATGACGGCAGCCGCCGACACGTCACCGCCGGTCGGTCAGTTCTCCGTCTTCAACGGGACGAATCTGCCGCCGAGTACCGTGTAGAGCACGACCGTGGGCGATCGGGTGTCCCCCCAGCGGTCGAAGGCGACGGAGCCGGTGATCCCCGCGAACGAGCCGCTTCCGATCGCCGTCACGAGGTCGTGTCTGGTGGCCGCGTCCACGGTCGTCCGGCCCGGCAGCACCGTGGCCGCTGCGCGGATGATCGCCCTGGCGGCGTCGTACGCATAGGCCGCGACCGCGGGGATGGCCTCGGCCCGCCGCAGCTCCAGCTCCGCGGCGGGGTCGTTCACCCCGGACGTAACGCGGGTACCGGCGGCCGGGGGCCCGTGGGGCCCCTCCTCCAGGCCCGGCCCCGGTGCCGATACCGGTGCCGAGGTGCCGTGGACCACCCTCGGGGTGGTGGTGGCGCCCCGGCCGGGCGAGGCGGTCTCCGCTGGATCCTCCTGGCTCCGCAGGTCCGCAGGGTCCTCCTGGCCCCGCGGGCCCAGAGTCCCACTCGACCGCCCACTCGCGCCAGGCGATTCCACGCCGCCCGAGGCCCCGGGACGGGTACTGCCCTCGTCATCCGCCGGTCCCCCGAAACGGTCGGAGTAGTCCGCGACGAAGGCACCCGAGGACGGCAGCCGGGTCGGCGGGACCAGCGGACCGATGATCAGATCGCCGTCGGCTGCCGACCTCGCCTCGTCGGTGTAGCGGGGCTGGAGCAACGCGTCCGAACCCACTACCTGGATCGACGTCCCCGCGTCAGCGAGCCGGGCCCGCAGTTTCCCGGCGAAGGCCGCACCCGTCGAGACGTAGACCAGATCGGGGGCGTCCTCCTCGATCGCCCGCGCGGTGTCGGCGATCTCGGATCCGTCCGCTTCGTCCCCCCGGACCTGGTACACCGATGTCACCGACGCGCCGAGAGCGGCGGCGCGCGCCGCGAAGCGGGCGCCCAGGGTCGTGCCGTATCTCGGTTCGCCGTCAACGACGACGATACGCCTGCGGCCGAGCGTCCTGACCGCGTACTCGGCTGCGACCCGGGCCTGGCGCTCGTCCGTTCCGGCCAGACGGAAGTAGGACGGGAAGGGCCGGGTGCGCGGCCGGGAACCGGAGTCGGTCAGCGTCGGGTCCGCGTTCGACGGGGAGACGACGGGGATGCCAGCGGCGCTCAGCGTGGGCAGGGACACCTTCGCTACGAGTGAGCTCAGCGGCCCGACCACGCCGATGACATGATTGTTCGCCACGAAGGCGTCCACGGCCTGCGCTCCCCCGTCCGGACGGGACAGGTCGTCGTGGGCGGACAGCTCGATGCGCCAGCCCGGGACGGCCCCGGACTTGTTGGCCTCGTCGACCGCGAGCGCGACGGCGTTGCGCGCGCTCACCCCGTCCGTGGAGAGATCCCCGGACAGCGGCGCCATCACACCGAGGGTGGCGACCCGGGTGACGCCGGTGGCGGCTCTGGCGCCAGCGCCGCCACCGGCGTCATCGCCTGCGCCGAGGCTGGCGGCCAGCGTGAGCCCCAGGACCGAGGGCACCGCGAGGACCAGGACGGCGAGAGCCGCAAGCGCCACGCGTCCGCGACCGGTGCGCGATCTGGCCCGGGTCCACCGCCCGATCGAACCGGTCATCGACGCGAGAGACGTCCGCGACGAATCGCTCACCCGGCCTCCGGGATCACGGACACGGAGATCACGGACACGAAGGTCACGGACACGAAGGTCACGAGCCCGGCAACGCCTCACCCGACAGCACGGCCTCGGCGACCGCCCGCATCGTCCGGCGCTGGTTCATCGAGGTGCGCTGGATCCAGCGGAAGGCATCCGGCTCGGTCATGCCGTGCTCGGTCTGCAGCACGCCCTTGGCCCGCTCGATGATCTTCCTGGCCTCCAGGCGCCCCTGCAGGTCCTCCACCTCGGCCTCAAGGCTCACGATCTCGGTGAAGCGGCTCATCGCCATCTCGATCGTGGGCAGCAGGTCCTTCTTCTGGAACGGCTTGACCACGTAGGCCATGGCGCCGGCCTCACGGGCACGTTCCACCAGCTCCCGCTGACTGAAGGCGGTGAGGATGACGACGGGAGCGATACGGTCCTTGGCGATCTTCGCACCGGCCTCGATGCCGTCCATCCTCGGCATCTTCACATCGAGGATGCACAGGTCGGGGCGGAGCTTGCCGGCGAGGTTGACGGCCATCTCGCCGTCGCCCGCCTCCCCGACCACCTCATAGCCCTCCTCCTGGAGCATCTCCCTGAGGTCGAGCCGGATCAGCGCTTCGTCCTCGGCGATCAGAACCCGGCGCGGGTTCGAGGAGGGGTGGCTCATCGAGTCGGACTCCTGGTCTCGGAGGTGCGTCCCCAGTGTGACAGGACGGACGATCGGGGGGGCCGTCCCGCCCCGGACACGGAGGGCGGGAGGTCGAAACGCACCCTACCCGGATAGAGTCTTCAAGGAGCGGTTCCGGCCGGGTTCGACGGCGATCTCCTCGCCCTCGTCCCGCCCGGTTCCTCCGCCCGTTTCACTTGCGCCAACTCGCCCCTGTTCCGTCTGATCCAACACGCTCCACCCACCGGCCCCGGTACTCCAACGGCAGAGAGACGGTGCTCAAACCACCGACAGTGTGGGTTCGAATCCCACCCGGGGTACGTACAGCATCCACGCGCTGTGGCTGCCGGGGCGGCCCGGGGGCGGCGGCCGTCACTCCCGCCAGATGGGCGACCTTGCCGAGGTCTGCCACCGGAATCTTGATCATCATGTGCACCTCCTGCCTTTCGTGATCGAGGTGGACGGTGAGCTGAGTGCTTTCGTAGAGGAGTCGCTGCAACGCTTCCGGCGCCTGGCGGAGCTTGAGGTGCAGCTCCGGCAGGGCGTCGAGGAGGGCGAGGCTGTCTTGGCCTGGCCGGTCGGGTGCGGTTTCGTCCGCCGCGTCAAGATCCTTGATCTTCCCGAGGGCGGTCCTACGCTCTGCGTCGAGCTGGTTGTAGCTACTGCGCAGTCCCTGGGTGAACGGGTCGTCGGGGTCGCCCTCCTGCGCCTGGCGGAGCAGGTTGCCCTGCCTGCGATCAAGTTCGTCGATCTTCTTCTGGAGCCGGCCTCACTCGGCTGCTCGTTCCCGCTCGGCTCGGTCGTCGTAGGTCGCGAGTTCGGCGCTCAGGAGGGCGATCCTGTCGCGCCCGAAGACGCGTTCGGCGTAGAAGTCGGCGATCGCGGCTTCCAGGACGTCTTCGCGGATACGGACGCTGTTGGGGTGTCCGGCGAACTTGTCGTCACGGCCCCGGTTGTTCGCTCGGGGCCAGCACTTGTACCAGACAGGTGCACTGGGATCGCGGACGGTTCCGAACATCCGCCGCCCGCAGGTGCAGTGGATCATTCCCCGGAACACGTAGGTCCGTTTGGTCGCGGGGTGGCGGTTGAGTTCGTTGTGCTCGCGGGAGCCGCGCCGGGTCTGCCGGTTGGCGTTGAACTCGTCGTACATCCACTTCGGGATCAAGGGTTCGTGGACGGGCTCGGATGACCACACCCACTTCTCCGGCCCGTTGACCGCCCCATGTCGGGACCGGGTCGCCCGCCGGTTGAACACCTGATAGCCGGTGTATTTCGGGTTACGCAGCAGATCGGCCACCGTGGACTTCGACCATTGTCGTCGCTTACTGAAAACTGGATC
>NZ_CDWWXA010000038.1:0-36663 GCF_977971845.1 Frankia sp. CeCAU1
CGGGCAGGCGCGGCGGCCGAGCGCGAGGGGAAAGGCGGGGGTGCGCAGCGCGTCGGCGAGGGTGGTGAGCACCGGTTCGGGTGCGGCGAGGGCTGCGACGAACACGGCGTCCTGCAGGTAGAACCGCTCGGTGACGTGGGTGTGCTTCGCCGGGGACGTCGGTTTCTGGAGGCCTTTCGCGCTGACCGCGGCGGAGGGTAGCGGCCGGCCGCGGTAGTCGCTGACGGTGTGGTAGTCGCGCAGCAGGGTGCCGGGCTGGTCGGTGCGGATCCCGAGGGTGAGGCTGAGGAGGTCCTCGATCGGGTCGGTGCGCCGGCGGCCCTGGGCGGCGGCGAGCAGCCCGATGATCCCGCTCTTCGTCGGTTCGGTGAGGGTGTCGCGGCGGTTGAACATGCTGCGGGAACCCCAGGACTGCAGGGGGCCGGCGAGGCGCAGCACCAGGCAGTGGCGGGGTGGGTCCTGGCTCATCGGACGCTGCTCATGAGCCGGTCGCGGGCGGCAGCCACCACCGTGTCGAGAACCTCGTCGAACGGCTTCGGCTCGCCGAGCGCCTTGACGATCCTCGCCGTGGTGTCGGTGTTGGTGTTGGTGTCGTCGGGGGCGCGGTAGGTGGAGGCGAGGATGTCGGGCTGGAGGCCCCACAGCGTCGACGCGCTGTTGAGTTCGGTGGCGAACTGCTCGAGGGATCCGGTGAGGACGCCCCGGCCACGGGGCAGTACCGGCTTCTCGAACGCGGAGACGAGGTTGACCGGCTGGTCGGGGCGGATCGCGATGGTGAGCAGGTTCGGCACGGTGCGGTGGGCGAAGGAGTTCTGATGGCCGGTCGGCATGGAGGTGGTGAACGCGGTGAGGAACACCCGTAGCGCCTCGACGGTCGCCTCGATGTCACCGCCGAGGTTCTCGGCGAGCTGGTGCAGGCCGACGGTGGCGAACCGGTACAGCGTCGCGGACTGGAACTCGACCGTGCCGATCATCCCGGCGCCGGTCTCGTCCTTGGCGTTCTGGTCGTCAACGGCGGTGTAGTAGTCGAACTCGACGTCGACGGCATGGGTGGACAGGGCATGCGCGACCTGGGTGGCCGCGTCGACGTTCAACGACGCCAGGTCGGCGACCATCCGCCCGAACAGCGCGACGTCGATCGGATGCCCGCTGCCGAGAGTAGCCAGGACAGGCACATCCTTGACCGCGGCGAGCAGATCGCCGTCGCTGAGATCGGCGAGGCGCGGCACATCCTCGACAATGAGGTCGATGAGCCGTTCGAGCTGGGGACGGCCAAAGAACAGCAGATAGGCGGTCTCCGCCGCCTTCTTCCCCGCACTGATCTTCAGAGCGGTCAGAAGGCTGGTGGCGATCCGGGTGCTGGTTTCCGCGTCGAGCGCGCAGCGGGTTGCGAGCCGTTCCGCGAGCAGCGCGGAGATCCGCTTGGTGCGTGTTCCGAGCTGGGCCTGATCGATGTGGTCGGCGAAGGCGGTTCGCGTCGCCCGCTTCCAGGCCTGGGACGACACCCGGGCCCGCTTCACCCCGCCATAGACGGCTTGTTTCGGGGTACCGGCGTCGTCTCGGTTGAGGTTGGACGGAGGGACGGTCTGCAGGATGTGGACGTCGATGTAGCAGCGCATTGGTAGATGCCTCTTTCTGCTGGGTCAGGACGGGAAAGCCCCGGTGCGCGGAGGCAACGCCGGAGGTTAGAAGGAAGATCAGGAAGTGCCGGGCGCGGCGGCCGGGGTAGCGGCTTTGTCTTTCGGGGGCCGGTAGAAGTACTGGGCTCCCCACCGGCGGCGTACTTCGCCGATCCGCTCGGGGGTCTGCCAGGCGATGAGGTCCCGCCAGAGTTGGGTGTAGTCGAGGCCGACGGGGACCTGGCGGAACTGGCGGACCAGACCACGCAGGTGGTAGGCGGCCTCGTCCAGGGTGGTGGCGGTGGCCACGGCGTTGAACCGCCGGTCGACCGCCTCAGGACTGAACTTGTCGCTGCTACGCAGGCGTAGAGCAGCCTCGCCGAGCCCGATGCCAGGCTGATGCGCCGCAGTGGGCAGGGACTGCTGGTGCACCGCGAACAAGGTGAGCGCGACGTGCTCCGCGGTCAGGAACCAGGTTCTGCGGCCATCGACGGTGAGCGTGGAGTAGTAGCGCCACATCTCCGGGACGCTGCCCGGCTCGCGGCCAGCACCGCGGCGCAACGCGGCCAAATCCGCCCCGTCGGGCCGGTCGCCCTTATGGTCCCGTTCCCAGAAGTGCCGTGGCGATGTCGTCTCGCGTGGCGATGTCGTCTCGGATGATGTGGACGATGCGGACGGCGCCGCGGTTACCTCGGTCATCAGACCTTCCTGACGGGTCGTGGGAATCAGGCGGCGGCCAGAGCGAGCCGGTTGTCCTCGTCCTTGCCGAGCACGTCGTTGAGCGTGCGCCGGAATGACATCTCGGCGCCGGCGAGGCGGGCGCCGAACGGCTCGCCGGGATCGCGGCCCAGGAACGTCTCAGGACCGGCAGCGGACAACACCGGGTCGACGACCTCCCACGCCAACCGCCGGGCGAGGATCCGCCACGCAAGTTCGGCCCGCTTGGCGTCCTCCGGATGCTGCTGCAGCCCGGCTAGCAGCCGGTGCACCGTCGGATTGAAGCTGTGGATCAGTATTTCCCCGAGCCGCTGGCCCTTGTCCCACGGCAGCCTGTCCGTCGCACCGGCAGCCTCACGAAGATCGTCTCCGAGGCGGTTGGCGGCGATCCGCAGGCTCTCGGCCTGGGCCGCCACCGCCAGCACGGTCTCACGGACCGCGGAGTCCCGTGCCAGCGCGGTGACCGGGAGGGGAATCTCATCGGCCATTACCTCGTCGATCACCGCCGACTGCGTGCCGTACTTCACCCCGACGGTCAGTACCTGCAGTGGCAGATCATCGGGGACATAGCCGTCGTCACGCAGCCGGGCGAGCTGCGACAGCGCCGTCGGCGCGAACACTTTGTCACTCGACAAGGGCGCTGTGGTCAGCAGAGCCTCCAGCCCGCGCCAGGCCGACCGGCCCGGCTGATGCCGCACCGGACGGACCGGCGGCTCGTCGGCTTTGGGCTTGTCAACCTGCCGCCACGCCGTGTGCGGTTCGAGTGCGTGCACCGATCCGGTAAGCCGGTCACCGGCGGTGAGCACCACCCGTCGGACCGAGACATCCTCGACAGCCGTCGGGTCTGCCTCGGGCACGAGCCGGATCCGCCGCGACTGCCAGGTCAGCAGATCCAGTAGCCCTTCCGGGGCGCGAGTCTCCCAGCGGGAGGTGGCGGTGCTTTCGGATCTCCATTGCGGCCGGTCCTTCTGCCGCAGACCGTGCCGCAGGACGGGGATGCTGAGCATCAGCGTATGGAAGAGCGTCTCACCCAGCGGCAGGACGATCCCGAACTGCCCGAGCGGCCCGGTCGGGTTCCCCGTCGTCTTCCCCGTCTTGACCTTCGGGTCATCCGCCGCTCCGGTCTTGATCGCGGCGGTGTCCCAGCAATGGGCTGCGAGCAACGCCCGTGCCGCCGCAGCGGGCGTCAGGCTCGGCGGGTCGTTCTCGGTCCGGGAACTGAACAGCGGAACGTTGTTCCCCGAGGCCAGCCGCGGAACCAGCAGCGACACCGGCTTCGTCTCGTCCTTCGCGGTCCGCAACCCGGCGACCTGCGCAAACGGAGCCGTCGGATGAAACAGATGAAATCGTGCCGCCTGTCGGATCAGATACGACTCGATGCCCTCCTCATCCTCAGCCCGATCTTTCCTGATAATCCGGTCGAAACGGCCAGCCTCCCACCGCTGTGACCACTCCTCGTCGGTACGGGGGGCGCCGAACACGTCCAGGACGACGGGCAGCAGGACCTGACGCAGCACCGCCACGGCTTCGAGCGGATCCTCAAGGGCCAGCCCGTCGATCGTGTGAGCGTCGACGAGCGCCTTCCTGATCCCCACCTCCAGACGCCGCCCCCGCTTGATCACTGGGATCCATTGCCCATCGATCAGGTTGAAACCGTTCACTCATTCCCCCGTTCGTAGGCCCCGGCCTGCGCCGACCGTCGGTGGCTCAGCCGAGATGTACCAAGGGCCACCGACAGTTTTTGGTCGACCGCGACGGCGCGGCACGTCGGCTGCTACCGATCGTGCGGCTCCTGCCAGGAGATGGACACCTGGCGTCGCCACATCAAGGATCTCCTAACCCATGGCGACCAGATAAACGGCCGAACGGTGCCCATGCTCCCGCTTCGCACCGAAGGTAGCGCATACAGTGACGTATGGGGTGAAAAGGTATACCTGTACGGATTCTCCTTGTCTCGGAGCATGGGGGTCAGCCGTCCCATCTTGAGCGCCGAGAAGATCAACACCTTGCCCCGGTCCGGCAGTTCACCCTTTACCAGCAGCCGGTCGAGTATCAGTAGCCGCTCGAGTATCAGCAGCCGGTCGAGGCGCGAGTCTCAGCCCGAGCTTGTTGTCATAGGTCAGGTGTCGCCCCCCGAGGATCGCCGACATGCGATCGTCGAGGATCAGGGCGCGGGTGTGGCGGAGCCAGGAGTCACCGTCCCAGCCGGCCAGGGGAGTCAGTTCGGCATGCGCCGCGGCGGTGATCTCCTTGTTCGCGGGCAGGCGGATGGTGGCTCCGACGACCTCTTCGAGGACCGCGTCGTCAGACACGGCAACTTCGCCGATGTGCCCGAGCGATCGGCCCGCGAGCGTGAGATACCCGGCCGGTCCGCGGCGGACGAGGACGACCTCCACGGACTCGTCGCTGTCACGGACGACCGCGGTGAGGCGTTCCTCGGTTTCCAGCGGCGCGGTCGCCTTGTCGTGCAGACCCTCGAGCGTGGTCAGGCCCAGACCGTCCTCGCCGGAAAGCAGAAATCCGGTGGCGTTCACCTGGCGACGCCGCTCCTTGGCCTCCCATTCCTGCCTGGCCTCGGCCGCGGCATCAGCCCAGTGCGCCGGGCCGAGAGGCTCATCACCGTAGCCGAGAGCGACGAGGCCGGGCACGTCGGCGGGAATCGACCATCCACCACCCGTGGCGGCTTCGGCGACGAGAGCGGCGGAGCGCAGCAGTAGATGATCCCCGTACACGGCCCGGCTACCGGCGGGCCAGAGTGGCACAGCCCCGTCGGGCAGCCGCAGACCGCTGACGATCACTTTCGGGTCGCGAAGCCGGGCCGGTCGCTGCCCGGTCGGCCGGTCATGCCGATGCAGCCGGCCGACCCGTTGCAGCAGAAGGTCGATGGGGGCGAGATCGGTGACGAGGATGTCCACATCGACGTCGAACGACTGTTCGGCCACCTGGGTGGCCACGACGACGAGCCGCGCGGGCCGGTCCTGGGCGTTCTCCCGTCCGGGGGGGCCGAGCTTGTCCACGACGTCTTCCGTACGGCTCGCGCGTTCGGCTGCGGTGAACCGGGAGTGCAGCAGCACCACGTCATCACCGAACGTCGTCCGCAGCTCGGCGTAGACGACCTGGGCCCGCTGGACGGTGTTACACACGACGAGAGCGCAGCCGCCCTCGCTCACCTCCGCCGAGACAGCGGCGGCGATGCTCACCGGGGCGAAGTCGGTGGGCTCTGCCAGGATCTCTACCGCAACGGGCACGGACTCACGCCAGGGTGACTGGGACGTCACGGAGAACCGGGGCTTCCCGTCGGCCATATACACCGCGGTGGTGCTCGGGTAGCCGGTGGGCCGCGGCAGATCGGCGAGGTCGACATCGGGGCGCTGCAGGGCGCCCTGCAGATAGGCGCCGGCGAGCTGTGCACGCAGTACCGGCGGCAGCGTCGCGGACAGAACGATGACCGGCACGCCGGTGTCGGCGAGCCAGCGCAACGCCTCGAACAGGAACTGCGCCATGTAGACGTCGTAGGCGTGTACCTCGTCAAGGATGACGACCCGGCCGGCCAGGCCGGCGTGCCGTAGCATCACATGCTTCGTCCGGGTCGCCGCCTGCAGCAGGTGATCCACCGTGCCGACCGTCACCGCAGCGAGCAACCCCCGTTTCGATCCGAAGAACCACTCCGCGGCCACCGCGGCGCCCGCCAGCGGTGCGTCGCGACGACCCGGGCCGCTCGTACCCGTACCGAAATCGTCGGCCATCCCATACTCGTCGAGATCGTCGTGCACGTCGACGAACCGGACCTGCGACCGAAGTGCCGCCCACTCCTTGTTGAAACGAGCCCGGCCGTGCAGTAGGCCGATCGGAACCTCGGGAT
Source organism: Frankia sp. CeCAU1 (assembly GCF_977971845.1). NCBI lineage: Bacteria > Bacillati > Actinomycetota > Actinomycetes > Frankiales > Frankiaceae > Frankia > Frankia sp. CeCAU1. Next base: position 6,199 of record NZ_CDWWXA010000038.1, read on the forward strand.
CCACCGCGGTGAGCCAGCCGCGGACCCGGCTGAACATCGGATCGCTCGTCGCCTGCGTCGGCATTCCGACGAACACCCCGTCCGCACCGACCTTGCCGGCCAGTACCTCCGCGGCGGCGAGCGCCGCCTCCGTCTTCCCCTCACCCATCGGCGCTTCCAGGATCAGTAGCCCGGGGCCGGGCATTTCCCGCACGGCCTGGACCGCGGCGCGCTGCGCCGGCCGGGCTGGCTTACCGAATCTGTGGTGCACCAGGTCAGACTGGTTGCCGGGTGCGGGCCGGTCGGAGCGCCACCCGCCACGCAGGCCCAACTGTGCCCAGGCTCGCTGTGCACGCTCCCGCGAGCCCTTCATCGAGATCTCCGCCAGATCCGACAGCCCACCGAAATGCTCTTTGTCGCTCGCGACCCAGTCTGCCATGATGATCATCCCGGACAGGGCAAGCTGACCTCCGCGGGATGGTGTTCGCAGCTCCGAAAAGGAAGCCAGGTCAACGTTGAGGTCGCCGGCCACCCGGTCGACGAACGCACGTTGGACGTCGGGCCACGGTCCGGCGCCGTGGACGGCGGGCTTGTGCACAAGACGGCCACGGTCCGGTATCAGGCCGTGATGGCCCGCGACCAGCGGCCACACCCAGTCACACCCCGGCCGGCTCCAACCGACCTGCGGGAGATACTTGCGGACGATGACAGCCCCCGCCCGCGCGTGATGCCACTGCCGGCCCTGCTGAGGAGTCACCCCTCGCCAGCCAAGCCCGGCCGCCCGAACGCGCTGCGCCAAACCCTCGTCCTTCATCTGAAAGGCCGGCGTGGCCTTACCGACATCATGCAGGCCGCACAACAGCGCGAACAGAGACCGCCCGTGACCATCGCTGCAATCATCCAGACGATCCCGAATGGTGGATGCGAGGAAACGATCCCAGACAAGTTCGCCCACCGCCGCCGTATCCAGAAGATGGCCGAGGAGCAGGTGCATCGATCCCCCCGCCTTCTCCGCCGACTTCCCCCATATCACACCGAAGAACTCATCATCCATGAAGACTCCCATCCCAGATATAATGGACAGCCCCATTCAAGCACCTTGCGCAATGAGCCCGTTCATGGGGGCTTGGACGTGACATCGGCCGTCGTAGAAATGCTGTTGACGGCTTGCCTGATTCGTTTTACGAATTATTGAGCTGTGCGTTCTCCCAGCCCTGAGGACAGGAAATTGCTGGAAAGATCCCCGCGCATACGGGGACGACGGGGCCTCCAACGGGAGGCGATCCACGCGCGGCCGGCGCACGTAGCGCAGCCGGCGCAGACCGGGAAGCCGGCGCCACGCCACGTCAGGGAACTGGCCGTGCCGGTCGCGCCGGGGTGGACACCGAGACGGCGGACACCGGGGCGCGGCGAAGCTTCTCCACCAGGATGGACAGCCGGCGGCCCGGTTTCTCCAGGACGACGTAGCTGATCCATCCACCGAGGACGCCGACCGTGACCAGCATGGCTGCTACCCACGGAAACGCCGACGGCGCATGGCTGACCAGCCCGTGCCGGTCCAGCACCAGCAGCAGAATCGGCTCATGCCACAGATACACGCTGTAGCTGATCATGCCGAGCCAGACGAATGCCGGGGTGGCGAAGAACCGGCGCCACAGCGTGTAGCGGGGTGCCAGCACGGATGCGGCGAACAGCACACCGAAACCGATCGAATTCAGCGTGGAGAACGCCTCGAACGATGCCGCGGTGTGCCCCCGGACCAGCGCGCCGGCGATGATGAGCCCGGCGGCGACAAACCGCGACGCACACGCGAGCGGGGCGGGCAACGGCCGCTCCCGACCCCATCGGACATAGAGAACCGCAGTGATCATTCCGAGGCCGAAGTTGCCGGCATAGTTCTGCGGCGAGAACCAGTACGCCCACTGGTCGTGCTGAGCCCGCACGATGTAGACCGCATAGACGATCCAGACGGCGGACACCACGATCAGCAGGACCGGCGGCAGGCAGAGCCGCCGCCAGCGATGCGCCTCGGGTAGTCGATGAGTCTGCCGCCGCAGCCAGCCGGCGACCAGGGCGAGGTAGAGATAGAAGTAGACCTCGACGGCCAGCGACCAGGCCGGGCCGATCGTGTAGAACACCCGCTTGCTGTCGAAGACCTGGGTGAAGGTCAGGTGTTCGACCAGGTCGATCCAGTCGCCGGGCAGAGTGGGATTACGCGCCGCCCACACGACGATGAGCGCCGTGTAGTACAGCGGAAGAATCCGCAGTCCACGACGTATGAGCGTGTTCTTGGGTGACCGTTGGGTCCGGCCGGCCCTGACCCGGTTCGCCATCGGCATATACAGCAGGAACCCGGAGACCAGGAAGAACCAACTGATCATCCCGTCGAAGGCGCCGAGGACCTGGCCGAGGAACGTACCCGCGTACGGCGTGTTGCCATCCCCGCGGCAGAACTGATAGGCGTGAAAAATGATCACTGAGATCGCCGCCACGCCGCGGAACCCGCCCAGGTCGACCAGCTCGAGCCTGGGATCGCCCACCGTCGTCCGTCGGCGACCGCGGCGGTTCCCTCCGCTCTCTCCGGTGATACCCACCCCCCCGGCCCGCGGCCGGGCCGGCACGGTCGGCCGCTCTCTCGGTGGCGGCACTGGCGGCGGCGGCACTGGCGGCGGCGGGGGCTGCGCCCACCAGGACGGGAGAGCCGGCGCGGGCAGAACCCGGGACCTCGGCACGATGTTTCGAGGGCCGCCTGGTGTGGTCATGACCTGGCTTCGGGGTAAGGGACCACACCGCCCGCCGCGGAGCCGGCTGGAGGTGCGGAGCCGGCTGGAGGTGCGGAGCCGGCTGGAGGTGCGGAGCCGGCTGGAGGGGAGGCCGCGCCGTCCGGCGTGACCGGGTCGGGCTGCGGCACGGCGCGTGGGGTCACGTGCCACTCGCGTTCCCGCAGCAGCTCCTTCACCGGTGCCAGCCGGGCGATGACGTTCTTGAACTCGCTGTAGACGATGTTCATCAGGCAGAACTGGACGAACCAACTTCGATGGCGGCGGATCGTGGGGTCGGCGAGGGCGTACGCGAACAACGCCTGGATCGGGCCCGCCATCGCCGAGAAGAGTGTGGCGACCACGTACAGGGAGACGTTCAACCGGAAACCGTGCCCGGACTGCGGGTGCAGCAGACCGAAGACGATCAGCGGATACATCTGCAGCGAAAGCCACGGATATATCTCGCGCCAGCCCAGCAGCCAGAGCAGGCCGAGTTTCTGGCGGGCGGTGAGGTCGGGTGAGCCGACGGCTTTCCACAGATGCCGCTGGGAGACCTGGTACCAACCCTGCGCCCAACGCAACCGCTGCCGCCACAACGCCGACATCGTCGTCGGCGCCAGCTCGTAGGAGACCAGTTCCGGGTCTGCGACGATCCGCTCACCGCTCATGATGGTGCGCAGACTCGCGTCGATGTCCTCGGTCAGCATCGACCCGCGCATACGGGTCTGGTGCAACAGGTCGGTCCGCCAGTAGCCGTTCGACCCGCCGAAGATCCCGAAACCATGCATCCTCGCCCGGCCGGGATGACTCACCGCATAGATCGACTCGAATTCCACGGCGACGGTGCGGCTGATCCGCGATGCCTCTCCGTTCCGGATCACGCAGTGCCCCTGGACGACCGCGACCCCGTGCGACAGCCACCGCCAGGCCCGCCGGAAGGCGTCCGGTGCCGGATGATGATCCGCGTCGAAGACACCGACGAACTCACCCGTGATCACTGGCATCGCCGCGTTCACGTTCTGCGCCTTGGAGGTGCTGGTCGGCACGTGCATCGGGATGAAACGGGGATCGGAATCGGCGATCCGCGCGAGTGTCTCCTCCACGGGCAGGTATCGGGGAGTGTTATAGGCGAGGATGATCTGTAGTGGACCCGGGTAGTCCAGCCGGAGGAACGCCTTGACCGTGTCGACGATCGTGGCCGACTCGTTCGGCAGATACGCTGCGATGATGGCGCTCGCCGCCGGGAACGGCGCGGCGGGCGCGTCCGGGCACTTCTCCGGTTCGAGCGCCGACAACTGCTCCAGGTAGGTGGTGAGGGTAGTGCCGGCCAGCGCGATGGCCAGGAGTGCGAAGACGACGTGGGTCGGGTCGAGGCCCAGTGCGAACAGTGTGCTGTAGATCCCGAACGGGAGTCCGAGGCAGATCGCGGTCGAGACGACGATCTGGACGGCGTCGGACGGCCGCAACCGTGTGTGCAACGGGCGCCCGGAACGTCGCGGCTGGTTCTCCGCTGGTTCCAGCTTCGGGTCGTAACAGACGGGGACCATGTCGAGCTGCCCTGCGGCGAGCCCCATGGCCAGCCGGGCCCGCCGCAGGGCGGTGGCATCATCGATGGTGTCGTCCACCTGGACGAACCCCGGAACGGGGGTGACCCGCAGACGCTCGCCGTTGACGGCGAAGTCACAGCTTGCGACCGTACGCACGATCTCGCCGAACGCCGCTTCGGCGGAGCGGCCCGGCCGCGTCGGCAGGACGACGACCACCTCGCCGGGGCGGCCCTGGCCGATGGCGGAGCCACGCCACCGATGCAGATCACCTGCCAGGGCGGCGACCTGATCGAGTAGAGACAGGCAGGCGCCCGGAGCGAGGCGCTCGCGCAGCCGGCCGAACTCGGCGATGTACAGAAGGCCGACGACGCAACTCCGGCCCGTCGATCGAGTACGGCTCCGGGCCTGCTGGACGGTCGCGACGGCGCGATCGTGGTGCTCGTGATGGTAATGCCGTCGTCCTGGCACCCGCATGACCCGCCGCCATCCGGATCCATCCGGGACGGCGAGGTCACTCGTTCGCGGATCCAGTTCCGCCACCACGTACTCCGGCGGCGGAACTGCCATGTTCGGTGTGTTGATCCCCCCCGGCGTCGGCCTTTCAGCGACCGTTTCAGCGAAATTCGCAGCCATGAACTGAACTCTCGCTAGATTCGCCGGATAATTCTAAGTCTTTTTGGTGTAGGGAGTCGTGGGAGTCGGGGCAGCACGCCTCTCTCCTGGCCGGAAAGTAAATACCTGGGAGCGTGATTCTCTACTGGTTCAGCTTTATCGTGGCCGACACCATACCAGTCGGGGTTCGGGTGTCTGTTGGTGGGCCGTGCGCCAGGGGGGAGATGATACGTTGCGTTAGCGGCATGTGAGTTAGACTTAACGTTCTGTTCATCCTTTGCGGTAATCATTCTTACCCGCGCGGATCGCGGACGATTCAGCGTCCGCGATCTCTGCGGGAACGGCGATAGGACGCGGCCGGGCACGGTCGGGCACTGTCGGGCATGACCGCGTGCGACCGGGCACGGAAAAGGCTCCCCGTTTTTGGGGAGCCTTATGTGCGTATGGTGTTGGTGAAGTTGCGCCATGCAATGAACAGTCTGAGGTCCGCGCTCTTCCCGCAGGTAGCGGCCATGATGGCGCCGCACCTGGTGACACTGTTGATCACGGGAGCGACCAGTCCGCCGAGCGGACAGGGGGTGCGATCTGTCAAGCTCGTAGCGGACGAAGCACGTCGAGGATCGGCGGTGGCGCGGGGCCGATCCTGCCGGTCGGCAGGATCGGCCCCGCGCCGACTCACGCGCAGGCGCGCCCCGGTCGGATGGAAGGAGATGCTCGCCATGGCCTCGCGCTTGACGCGATCTGACGAGAAGGACGAGAAGATCGATCGGCGGGTCCGAGTGCTGGGGGAGCCGGTGGACTCCTACCCCCAGCTGCCGCCGGAGGTCGGCCGCGGTTCCATCCGCAGGATCACCGTTGTCGGCGAGCCTGTTCTGCACCGGCCCTGTAAGAAAATCACCGAGTTCGGGACCGCGGAGCTCGCTGCGCTGATCGATGACATGTTCACCACCATGTACGGCGCCGAAGGTGTCGGACTCGCCGCGAACCAGATCGACGTCGACGCCGCGGTCTTCGTCTATGACTGCACCGACGAGGACGGTGTGCGGCACGTGGGCCATCTGGTCAACCCCGTCCTGGAGGAAGCGCCGCCGGCGGAGCGCCGGCTCGTCAAGGGGGATGAGGGGTGCCTGTCTGTTCCGGGGGCCTACATGGAGGTCGCCCGGCTGGAGCATGCCGCTGTCCGCGGTCAGGACCAGCACGGTGCCCCGCTCCGCCTGGAGGGAACCGGCTATTTCGCCCGTTGCCTGCAGCATGAGACCGATCACCTGTACGGCAGCCTCTACCTGGACCGGCTGTCGAGCCGCGGACGCAAGAAGGCCCTCCGCGAGATGGAGGAGCGGACCGAGGAGATCTTCGCCCGACGGGTCGAGGTGGCCGCGCAGCTCGGCAGGTAGCGAGCCACCGGCGCGCGCTACCTGTCCTGCAAGAAAGGCTACCTGTCCTGCAAGAAAGGCTACCTGTCCTGCAAGAAAGGCTACCTGTCCTGCAAGAAAGGCTATCCGTCCTGCGAGAAAGAGAGAGTCGGCGGTGGATGTGGTGTTGCGGCGGGCGGCCGAGGCGGCGACGGGCTTCATGCCCACGGAGGAGGGCCTGGCGCTCTACGCGGCGGCAACACGGGTATCGGCCGGCGGCCTGATCTGCGAGGTCGGCACCTACTGCGGTAAGTCGACCCTGTACCTGGCCGCAGCCGCCCGGACGGTGGGAGCGACGGTGATCACCGTGGATCATCATCGCGGGTCGGAGGAGAACCAACCCGGGTGGGAGTACCACGACGCCGATCTCGTCGACCCGCGTAGCGGCCGGCTGGACACGCTGCCCTTCCTGCGGCGGACGCTGGAGGACGCGGGCGTCGAGGACGTCGTGACGGCGGTCGTCGGCCGCTCCGAACGGGTGGGGCGATGGTGGTCGACCCCGGCCGACCTGCTCTTCCTCGACGGCGGGCACACCGAGGAGCAGGCCCAGGCGGACTACGGGGCCTGGGCCTGCCACGTGCGGCCCGGCGGTCTCCTGGCCATCCACGACGTCTTTCCGGACCCGGCGGACGGGGGCCAGGCGCCTTACCACGTCTTGGTGCGGGCGCTGACGGAGGGCTTCCGCGAGCTGTCGTGCGCGGGTTCGCTGCGCGTCCTACGCCGCGTCGACTGAGCGGCATCCGCATGCCGGCCGCTGCCGAGGAAGCCGGCGTTCGGCGGGCGTCACCACCCCCGTCCCCGGCTCCGTCACCGGCTCCGTCACCACCCCCGTCCGCGGCTCCGGAAGCCGCCTGCCGCCCTGCCGAGGCTCGTCGGACTCCTTGTCGAGGACACAGATCCCCTCGGGGAGGCCGTCGCCGCGGAAGAGGGTCTCGGTGACCCCGCCGGCCAACGTGTCGACCGCGAGGATCACCGCCGCCGCGGTCCAGGTCGACTGTTCGGCCGGCCAGAACGTCGCGGTCTCGAACTGCCAGCCCGTCCAGTAGCTCCCGTCGGCGTGCCGCAGGTGCTGCATGTCCGTGACCAACTTGGTCGCCGCGGCGGTCTCGCCCACGAGATGCAGGGCGATGGCTAGTTCGCAGGTCTCGGCCCCCGTGACCCAGGGCTCGTCGGCCACGCAGCGGATGCCCAGACCGTCGACGACGAAGTCGTTCCACCGGCTGGTGAGCCGGGACCGACCCGCGGACCGGCGCAGCGCTCCGCCGATCACCGGGTAGTACCAGTCCATCGACCACCGGTCGCGAGGGGCGAAGTACTCTGGGTGAGCGACGAGGGTGTGCCGCAGCGCGCCGGTCGCCCGTTCCCAGGCCGGTGGCACCTCCCCGACCAGGGCTGCGAGCGCCATCCCGCAGCGCAGGCTGTGCAACGTGCTGGAGCATCCCGTCAGCAGGGCCTCGGGGTAGTCGACACCGTCCGACGACCGGGCCCACCAGATCTGTCCGGTCGGGCTCTGCATGTCGACGACGAAGCCCAGGGCTGCCTCGACGACCGGCCAGATCCTCGTGAGGAAGGCGCGGTCACCGGTGGCCAACCAGCGGTGCCAGGCGGCGGTGGCGACATAGGCACACTGGTTGCTGTCGGCGAAGTCCTCCTTGACCGCGCCGCCGACGTAGCTCGTCGCCCAGGATCCATCCGGCCGCTGGTTGCGGCACAGCCAGGCCCACGCGGCGTCGGCGGCGTCGACCAGGCCGCCGAGGTCGAGGGCCATGGCGCATTCGAGATGATCCCACGGGTCGGTGTGGCCACCGGGATACCAGGGGATGGCACCGTCCGGCTCCTGGACGACGGCGATCGCGGTCGCGGTCGCGGCGAGCGCCTCGGGGGTCAGGACCGGAGCAGACTCAACCGGCCGCACGCGTTACCTCCGGTTTCCTCAGATACAGCACGATGCTCTTGCCGATGATCGGATTGAGGGCCCGCTCGGCGAGCCGGGTGATGCGGGGACGGCGCATCATGTCCCACACCAGCAGCCGGTGGTAAAGCCGCGTCGCCGGATGGTCGTCGTCGTGGACACCGACGAGACAGCGCAGCCACCAGTACGGGGCGTGCAGGGCGTGTGCGAAATGGGTGCCGGCCGGTTCCAGTCCCACCGCGATCAACCGGTCACGAAGCTCGTCCCGGCGGTAGATGCGGACATGGCCCCCCTCGACGCTGTGATAAGCCGTCGACAGGCTCCAGCACACCTGCTCGGGGAACCGGTTCGGGACGGTGACCGCCACCCACCCCCCGGGCCGTAGCACCCGGGCGATCTCCGTCATCGCCGCCGTGTCGGCGGGCAGGTGTTCGAGCACCTCGGCAGCGATGATCCGGTCGAAGGTGCCGTCGGCGAACGGCAGCGCCAGCGCGTCACCGCGCACTCCGGCGGCCTTTGCCTTGGGCGGAGCCTGTCCCTCCAGGGCCATCGCGGCGAGCATCGCGTTGACGCCGGCGACCTCGCCGGCGGAGTGGTCCAGCGCGATGACCTCGGCGCCCCGTCGGAACGCCTCGAACGTGTGCCGTCCGGCGCCGCAGCCCAGGTCGAGCAGCCGGCAGCCCGCGGAGACGGGAAACTGGTCGAAGTCGACGGTCAGCATGCGTCGGCCGTCAGCCGGTCAGCGTCGACGACGCCGGTGCGGACGCCGCGGCGCCGGGTGTGACGGCGCCGGGTGTGGACAGCGGTGCCGGCGTCCACTGGGCCTCCGGTCCCGGGGCCGGTCCCGGGACCGGGACCGGGGAGGTGGGCGTCCCGCCGACCGCCGCGATCCGCTCGGCGTACCAGTCCGCGGTGGCCGCGGCGGCCGCCCGCCAGGAGAACCGCGCCTCCACCCGGCGGCGCCCGGCGGCACCCATTCGGGCCCGTCGTTCGGGATCATCGAGCAGGGAACCGATGGCGTCCGCCAGGGCTCCCGCATCCCCCGGTGGGACCAGCAACGCGGCCTCCCCGTCCGGACCGGCGACCTCGGGCAACGCCCCGGCGGTGGTGGCGACCAGCGGGATCCCGCAGGCCATCTCCTCGACGGCGGGCAGGCTGAACCCCTCGTAAAGCGAGGGAACGACTGCGACCTCGGCGGAGCGCAACAGGTCCACCAGCTCCGGTTCCGGCATGTTGGAACGGAACGTCACGGCGTCGGCCAGGCCCAGCTCGGCAACCTGGCGCTGGGCCGTTCCCCCTTCGCGGACCTTGCCGACGCAGACCAGGTGCGCCGAGCGATCCACCCGCAGCTTCGCGAGCGCCTCGAGCAGGACAAGCAGGCCCTTGAGCGGAACATCGGCGCTGGTCACGACGACGACACGGCCCGGAACCGCCGGATTGCCCGCGGGCGCCGGCGTGAAGACGTCGGCGTCGACTCCCAAGGGAACCGTGCGCATGACCGTCGTGGGGAGGTTCATGTCCGCGATGATCTCTCGCCGGGAGCTCTCCGACGGGATGACAATGCCATCCAGCCCCCGCGCGACCCGGGCCTGCATCGGGAGGAACGAGTACCACCGGCGCAGGCCCAGCCGGGAGGTGAGGGTGGTCGCCGCGGCGAGGTGCAGGCGGCGATCGACCGTGATCGGATGATGCACGGTGCCCACGACCGGGATCCGGTACGGGCGCAGGGCTGCCCGCAGCGCCAGCAGGCCGTATCCCAGCCCCTGGTTGTCATGGACGATGTCGAACGGCGGCCGACCCCCGGATGCCCTGGGGCGCAGGGCCTGGCAGGCACGCAGGCTGAAGGCGAGCGGCTCGGAGAACTGGCCGGTCCGCATCATGGCGAACTCGACGACGTCCGGCAGGCCGTGGAACTCGGCCAGTCCGGGCCACCGGAACGGGTCGGAGTCCCGGTAGAGATCGAGGCTGGGCAGTTCGGTGAGGCCGACACCCTCCTCAAGCACCGGGTACGGCGGCCCGCTCACCACCTGGACGCGGTGCCCCAGGGCGACCAGTTCGCGGGACAGATGTCGGACGTACACACCCTGGCCACCGCAGGTGGGCAGACTCCGGTACGACAACAACGCAATCCGCAACTGTGCGCCCTCCGTCCGTCTCGGGCCATGTCCTGGTTCCTCGACGTCGAGGGTGGCGCCGCTTCCTGGCACATTAGGATATTGAGTGCCGATCTTCACTGAAATGGGCCGACACTGTGCCCTGACTGCGTGCTCTGCGTCACACTAGGACTCTTCGTCGTGAGTCCAAGATCTGCGGCAACAAGGGAGACTTGCCCATCCAGAGGGTTTTGTGTCCGCTTTATCCCGCAGGCGCGGGGATCTTCCCGGATCACCGGTGGACGGTTTATGCAGCCGGGAGTCGGCCCTATGGCGTTGCCCGCGACCTCCCGCAGCACGCCGGCCCGGGCCCGCTCTCAGACCTCGCCACCGGCGGCCCGACCATCCCACCGGGCACGGCGAGCGCCGAAGGCGCAACACGGGGAGTCGGGGGGCTTGGCCCCTCGACCAGCATAACGGCCACGGCGAAGCCGCCCAGAGGGCAACGATCATGATCGACCAGCGCGTGGACCTAGGTGGACTTGAACCACCGACCTCTTCCTTATCAGGGAAGCGCTCTAACCGACTGAGCTATAGGTCCGTGCTGCGAGTGCAAGAATACAGGACGGCGGCGCAGGAGTGGGACCGCCGCCGTCCCTCCAAGCTACTGATCACTCAAAGTCAGCTCGACGCCGCCGATCATCTCGGCGCAGAGGTTGTAGAGCAGGGCACCGAGCGTGGACAGCGCGGTCATGAGGATGACGTTGATCGCCCCGATGAGCAAGCTGATCTGCATTGCCCGGCCGAACGACAGCCATCCTCGGATGTCGGTGCTGCTGCTGTCGGTCAGGGTATCGGCCGCGTCGGAGACGCTGCCGAACACGCCGATCGAGTTCAGGACGAACCACAGCACGGCGATCGCGACGAGCAGAACCACAAAGACGCAGAGGGAGAACGCGAAGCTGACCCGGGTCACCGTGAGAGGATTGACCTTGGACAGCTTGAGCTTGGCCCGCCGGCCCTGACCGGGCGGGCGGGCGGAACCGGACGAGCCGGAACCGGACGAGCCGGGACCGGACGAGCCGGGACCGGACCGGCCAGGGGAGTGACCGGCACCCGCCCGCTCAGCGGAGACCGGCTCGAACTGGTCGTCGAGCGCACCGGGGGAGGTCGTGGTCACGCTGTTCAGAGCACCCGTCGTGGTGGTACCCGCGGACTCCGGCGCCGCGAGCGGCCGGTCGTAGGCCGCCGTGGGGCCGGCACCGCCGGACCTCCCCCCCGCCGGACCCGGCGCGGCGGGGCGTACCGGATCGGGGGCGGGCATGCGCTCGGGCGCGGCACGGTTCCTGTCGGGCTTCGTGGTACGGCTCCTCGTCATGCTGGGCGGGCGGACCAGGGAGATGGTGTCGGTCTCCCGTGGCCACTCGGCCGGGGGCTCCACGCGAACTGCCGGCCCCCCTGGCGTGGCTCGACCGGGTCCGGGTGGCGCTGGGCCGAGGGGCTTCGCCGGCGACGATACGGCGGCCGAGCCGAGTTTCCGGGTAGCCAAGCCCGCCTCGTCGGAGTCGGTTCCAGCGGCCCCGGTACGAGCCGACCCGGATGGGGACACCGACGACGTTCCGCTGGCACGTCCCGTGGAGGTGCCAGCCGACGACCCTGCGCCCGACGCGCCCGCGGAAGAGGTGGACAAGGACCGCGAGGACAAGGGAGACTTCGCCCCGTCGGGGACCGATCCGGAGCGGGACGCCGCCGAACCCGCCGAACCCGCACCCGACGCCGACGAGCCGGGTTCAGCCGAATGGGCTTTTGACGACCCGGCCTTCGGCGACCCGACCTTCGGCGACCCAATCGAACCCGTCGGCCCCCCGGCGGAGGACCGCAGCGCGTCCGCCGCGCCTCCGGCCGGGCCACGGCCGCCCTCCCGCTCCTCCACGGGCCGACCGGACCGCCCGGGCCGCTGGAAGAACGGATTACCGGACTCGGGCCCACCGCCGGCTGCGGGCACCTTCACCGTCTCGCTGCCGGCGTCCTCCCCACGGCCGTCCCGCAGCGACAACGAGCGGCCCGCGGCGTCCGCCGCGCGTCCCGACGCCGTCCCGGCGCCGGCCCGGCTGCCGGCCCGGCTGCCGGCTTCCGAATCACGCCCGGCGGAATCGGAAACACCGGCGGAACCCGCGGAATCCGGGCCGGAGGAATCCGGGCCGGAGGAGCTCGCGCCTCTGGCCGCGCCGCCAGCACCGGAGGAACCAACGGAAGCGGGTCGCACCGTGGACCGTGGGCCGGCCCCGTCCCCTCCGCTCGGCCGGCGGGACTGCTCGGTGGCACGCGATCCCTCCGCCCCGGCGGCCGAGGAGGGGCCGCGGTAGACCGCCGACCGGGCTGGCCGGTCTTCCTGACTGTCACTCACGGACTCTCCCGGTTCAGTCCTGACGGTGTGCACGGGTCCCGCGCACACCCGTCCCCTCGGGCGGCGTCGTTCTCGGCGTGGGTGGCCACGACCACGAGATCGTCAGCCTCTCGGGGCTCGCTCTCAGCTTTCCTGGGGCCCGGCGTCAATACGAGCGTCGGTGTCCTCCGCATCAGCATTACGTGCGACTCCGACAACCTGCACCCCGGACTCCAGATCGATGAGCCGGACTCCCATGGTCTGCCGCTGTGCCCGCCGTACATCCTTGGCAACGGTCCGCAATACACCCCCGTTGGAGGCGATGGCGTAGAGCTGGTCGTCGGGATCGACGACCAGTGCCCCCACCAGACCACCGCGAGTCGAGACGATCTTAGCGGTCAGCACGCCCTTGCCACCACGGCCCTGCACCGGGTACTCGGCCAGCGGCGTCCGCTTCGCGTATCCACCGGAGGTGGCGACGAGCAGATCCGCCGTCGTACCCGGCACGACAACGTCCATGGACAGCAGTTCGTCCTCGGCATCGAACCGCATACCGATCACACCCGAGGTCGCCCGGCCCATCGGCCGCAGCTGCTCGTCGTCGGCGTGGAACCGGATCGACTGGGCGTTGCGGCTGACCAGGAGTAGATCGTCGCCGGGCGCCACGAGCCGGGCGGCGATCAGCTCGTCGTCGTCGCGTAGGTTGATCGCCACCAGGCCACCGGCCCGGTTCGAGTCGAAGTCATGCAGCGCGGTCTTCTTGCACAGCCCGCGCTTGGTCGCCAGGACCAGGTAGGGGGCGGCCTCGTAGTCCTTGACCGCGATGACCTCGGCGATCCGCTCATCCTGTCCGAAGGCCAGGATGTTCGCGACGTGCTGGCCCTTGGCCGACCTGGCCTGCTCGGGCAGCTCGTGCGCCTTCGCCCGGTACACCCGACCCTTGTTCGTGAAAAACAGCAGCCAGTGGTGGGTGGTCGTGACGAAGAAGTGCTCGACGATGTCGTCCTCGCGCAGCGCCGCGCCCTGCACGCCCTTGCCGCCGCGGCGCTGCGAGCGGTAGAGGTCGGTCTTGGTGCGCTTGGCGTAGCCGCCGCGGGTGACGGTGACGACCACATCCTCCTGGGCGATCAGGTCCTCGATGGACATGTCGCCCTCGAACGGGACGAGACGGGTCCGCCGCTCGTCGCCGAACTTCTCGACGACCTCGGCGAGCTCCTCGCCGATGATCTGCCGCTGCCGGGTCGGCGAGGCCAGGATCGCCTCCAGATCGGAGATCTTCGCTCGAAGTTCGGCCGCCTCGTCGATGATCCGCTGACGTTCCAGGGCGGCGAGCCGGCGCAGCTGCATGTCGAGGATGGCGGTGGCCTGGATCTCCGACAGCGAGAAGCGTTCCATCAGCTGGCCGCGGGCCACGTCCGCCGACTCGGCGTTGCGGATGAGGTTGATGACCTCGTCGAGGTGATCCAGCGCGATCAGCAGACCGTCCAGGACGTGCAGCCGCTCGCGGGCCTTGCGCAGCTGATAGCGGGTCCGGCGGACGATGACGTCGATCTGGTGCTCGACGTAGTAGCGGACCATCTGGTCCAGGCGCAGGGTACGCGGCACGCCGTCGACGATCGCCAGCATGTTGACGCCGAAGGTGTCCTGGAGCTGGGTGTGCTTGTAGAGGTTGTTGAGCACGACCTTGGCGACGGCGTCGCGCTTGAGGTCGATGACCAGCCGTTGGCCGATGCGCGCCGAGGTCTCGTCCCGGACGTCGGCGATACCGGTGACCCTGTTGTCCCGGACCAGTTCGGCGATCTTCTCGGCGAGGTTGTCCGGGTTCACCTGGTAGGGCAGCTCGGTGACGACGAGCTGGGTGCGGCCCTTGTTCTCCTCGACGTTCACCACCGCCCGCATCCGGATGCTGCCGCGGCCGGTACGGTAGGCCTCCTCGATGCCGTTACGGCCGACGATGAGCCCCGAGGTCGGGAAGTCCGGACCCTTGATCAGGCCGATCAGCGCCTCAAGCAGCTCGGAGTCGCTCGCGTCCGGGTGGTCGAGTGCCCACCGCACGCCCTTCGCGACCTCGCGCAGGTTGTGCGGCGGGATGTTCGTCGCCATGCCAACCGCGATGCCGCCGGCGCCGTTGACGAGCAGGTTCGGGAACCGGCTGGGCAGAACAAGCGGCTCCTGCGAACGCCCGTCGTAGTTCGGGGCGAAGTCAACCGTCTCCTGGTCGATGTCACGCAACATCTCCATCGCCAAGGCCGCCATCCGCGCCTCGGTGTACCGCATGGCGGCGGGCGGATCGTTGCCGGGCGAGCCGAAGTTGCCGTTCCCGTCGACCAGCGGGTAGCGCAACGACCAGCCCTGCGCGAGCCGGACGAGGGTGTCGTAGATCGCCGTGTCGCCATGGGGGTGGTAGTTACCCATGACGTCCCCGACCACGCGGGAGCACTTGAAGTACCCGCGGTCGGGGCGGTAGCCGCCGTCGTACATGGCGTAGAGGACCCGGCGGTGGACGGGCTTGAGCCCGTCGCGTACCTCCGGCAGCGCACGGCCGACGATGACCGACATGGCGTAGTCGAGATACGACCGCTGCATCTCGACTTCGATGCCGATGGGCTCGATGCGGTCGCCGGGGGGAGGAGGTAGGACGTCGACCACGGGGTCCTTCCAGGGCAGTGGGAGCAGTCGTCAGAGCGTCAGGGCGGGACGGGTGCCCCGGGCAACGGGGCCGGGTGGACCCGACGGCGGGCGGGATCCGGAGCCCTCCGTTCGCCGGGCCGGACCGTCGGGATCGCAGCGCCCGGACCGACCTGAGGGGTCACCGACAACCGGTCCGAGGCACGCGACACGGCCGGGTCAGATGTCCAGAAAACGCACGTCCTTGGCATTACGTTGGATGAAGCTGCGACGCGCGTCGACATCCTCCCCCATGAGCACGGAGAACAACTCGTCGGCGACCGCCGCGTCGTCGAGCGTGACCTGCAGCAGGATGCGCCGGTCCGGGTCCATGGTGGTGTCCCACAGCTCGGTGGCGTTCATCTCGCCGAGGCCCTTGAAGCGCTGGATGGCATCCTTGGGCAGCTTGCGCCCGGACTCCACCCCGCGGGCGACCAGCCCGTCGCGCTCCCGATCGGAGTAGGCGTACTCCCAGTCCTCCCTACCCCATTTGATCTTGTAGAGCGGCGGCTGCGCCAGAAACACGTGACCGGCCTCAACCAGCGGGCGCATGAACCGGAACAGCAGCGTCAGCAGCAGGGTCCGGATGTGCTGGCCGTCGACGTCGGCGTCCGCCATCAGAACGATCTTGTGATAGCGCAGTTTCGCGATGTCGAAATCGTCGTGGATGCCGGTACCCAGCGCCTGGATGAGGGCCTGGACCTCGGTGTTCTTCAGGACGCGGTCGATGCGGGCCTTCTCGACGTTGAGGATCTTTCCTCGCAGCGGGAGGATCGCCTGGAACTTCGAGTCTCGACCACCCTTGGCCGACCCACCCGCCGAGTCACCCTCGACGATGTACAGCTCGCACCGCTCGGGATCGGTGTACTGGCAGTCGGCGAGCTTGCCCGGCAGGCCGGTGCCGCCGAGCAGACCCTTGCGCCGGGTCAGATCGCGGGCCTGACGGGCGGCGATGCGGGCCCGCTGGGCGTCGAGCGCCTTGCTGACGATGGCCCGAGCCTCGGTGCGGTTGACCTCGAACCAGTCCTTGAGCGCTGAGTAGCACATCTCCTGGACGAACTTCTTGGCCTCGGTGTTGCCGAGCTTGGTCTTGGTCTGGCCCTCGAACTGCGGCTGCGCGAGCTTCACCGAGATGATCGCGGTAAGGCCCTCCCGGATGTCGTCGCCGGAGAGCCGCTCGTCGCTGTTCTTGGCCCCGGCCTTCACCGGCTTGAGCAGGTTCTGGTCCTTGGCGTAGGCGTTGACGGCGCTGGTCAGCGCAGCCCGGAAGCCCTCCTCGTGGGTGCCGCCCTCGTGGGTGTTGATGGTGTTCGCGAAGGTGTAGACCGACTCGGTGTAGCCGCCGTTCCACTGCATCGCGAGCTCGGCCTCGATGCCCACGCCCTTCGACTCCAGCGAGATCACGCTGCGGTGGATGGTGTCCTTCGTGGCGTTGAGGTGACCGACGAAGTCGACCAGGCCGTTGGCGTACTTGTAGGTGACCGCCACGCGTTCCTCGTCACGCTCGTCGACGAGTGTGATCGACAGCCCCTTGTTCAGGAAGGCCATCTCCTGCAGGCGGCGGGAGAGCGTCTCGTACTTGTACTCGGTGGTCTCGAAGATCGTCGGATCCGCCCAGAAGGTGACCGACGTCCCGGTCCTGCGGGTGGTACCGGTCTTGGCCAGCGGCTTGTCCGGGCGGGTCGCCACGTACGGCTGGAACCAGACGTGCCCATCCAGGTGGATCTCCACGTCGAGCCGGGTGGACAGCGCGTTGACCACGCTGACGCCGACTCCGTGCAGCCCGCCGGACACCGCGTACGATTTGCCGTCGAACTTCCCGCCGGCGTGCAGGGTGGTCAGCACGACCTCGACGGCGGGCCGCTTCTCGGTGGGATGCATGCCGACGGGAATGCCGCGGCCGTTGTCGGTGACCCGCACCCCGCCGTCGGCAAGCAGCGTCACGGTGATGGTGTCGCAGTAACCGGCGAGCGCCTCGTCCACCGCGTTGTCCACGACCTCGTAGACGAGATGATGCAGTCCACGCTCTCCAGTGGAGCCGATGTACATGCCCGGACGCTTGCGGACCGCGTCAAGACCTTCGAGAACCTTGATCGAACTTGCATCGTAGGCCACGCGGCGGGTCCCCTCGTTCTGGGCGGAAGTATCCACCAGTCTACCCGGCAACCCGCCATAGCGGACGCAGGGAGCCCCCTGGCGTCTGCGCAGCGCCACGCACATGGGGATGGACAACCCCCCCTACCGGACCGACTCCCCCGACCGCCTTGGCGCGCCTCCACGACTGTCACCGACACCGCGATCCCGCGGAGCCATCATGATCGCCCCAGCAGCACCGACGGATACCACAGGCACGATCCAGGCGCCAAGGAGTACCGGGAGTACCGGGACGTCAGGCGGGCAGCAGCCGACCGGCCGGCCGGCCTCAGCCATAGGTGTCGCGGGGTCCTCGACCGCCGGTTCGGATGGACCCGTGCCGCCAGGACGGCGCCGTCGGGCCACGCACGACGATCCGGCGGACCACGTGTGGACCGAGCTCCCGGTGCAGGATGCCGAGGAGCTGCCGGGACAGCATGCGCAGCTGGGTCGCCCAGGCGGTCGACTCCGCGACAAGTTCCAGGTCTCCGTCGCGCAGGGACACCGGGGTGCAGTGGTCGGCGATGTCCGGCCCGACGATGGCATCCCATCGGGCCAGGACGTTCGCGTCGCTCGCCTGAGCCTTCCAGCCACGGTCCGCCAACAGCCGGTTGATCGCCGTCCCGAAATCGACCGGTTCGCGCCATTCCCGGCCGGGCGGGGCGATGCCCGGCATCCGCGGTCGGCGGGGCGCCTGGTCATCCGACGGGTCGGCCCACCGGGCACCGAGGCGGGCCCGAGAGCCCGGGCCCCACGGGCCGCCCGTCCCGGTGGCGCCGGCGGAGGCGTCCTCATCGGCCCACGTGCCGCCGTCGGCACCCGGCATCCCGCCACCGCGAGCAGTGCCGGGCCCGGCCGGGTGGCGGGCGGTGTGGTCGGCGTCCCACCGTCCCCGCCCACGCTCCCGCGCGTCCCGTTTGACCTGGGCGAGAATCTCCCGAGCCAGGTCCGCTCCGTGGGCTGCGGTGCCGTCCGGCCCCTCGGTCTTCCCGCGGCGCCCGGCCCCTCCCCGGGACCGCCCGGGCACGGTGGACCCGGGCACGGTGGACCCGGGCACGGTGGGATGGTCCCGGGGGTCCGGGCGCTCAGTGGGCATGCTGGACCTCTCCTCCGGCGACGGCGTACCGCACCCCGGTCAGCTCCGTGGGAACGTCGGTTTCGACCGCGGCTGTGACCAGCACCTGCTCCGCGGAGGCGACGAGTTCCGCGAGCCGACCGCGGCGACGCGTGTCCAATTCGGCGAAGACGTCGTCCAGGAGCAGGACCGGCTCGCGGTCATCGGCACGCAGCAGGTCGAACGAGGCCAGCTTGAGCGCGAGGGCGAGGGACCAGGACTCGCCGTGACTCGCGTAGCCACGGGCCGGGAGTCCGTTGATCGACAAGAGCAGATCGTCGCGGTGCGGACCGACCAGCGTCATCCCCCGTTCGACCTCCCGTGGCCGGGCGGCCTCCAGATCGGCGCGGATCGCCTCCGCCAGCATGGTCCGATCCGGTGCCGCCGGACCCGGCCGACCCGCGCCCGGGTGCTCTGGCTGGCCCGGTGGACCGGGTGGACCGGACGCATGCAAGATGTCCGGGAGGGTGACGCTGGAACGGTAGTCCAGCGCGGTAGCGGACTCGGCGCCAGCGACGGCCTCGTACGCCGCGGCCACGGCCGGCCGCAACGCGTCGACGAGTGCCAACCGCGCGGCCAGCACCTCGGCGCCATGCGCGGCCAGGTACCCGTCCCAGACATCGAGGGTGCGCAGATCTCCCTGCCCCCCAGCTCGCCGGGCCGTCCCGGCGGTGCGTAGCAGGGTCGATCGTTGTTTGAGGACCCGGTCGTAGTCGCCGAGGACCGCGGCCATCCTCGGGGTCCGGGCGATCAGCAGCTCGTCGAGGAACTGACGACGCTGCGCCGGATCCCCCTTCACCAGGGCCAGGTCCTCCGGGGCGAACAGCACGGTGCACAGCAGACCGACGATGTCACGCGGCCGGGCGACGGGAGCCCGGTTCAACCGGGCCCGGTTCGCTTTTCCCGGAACGATCTCGATCTCCACCAGCGCGGCCCGGTCACCCCGGACGATCCTGGCGCGGATGACCGCCCGAGACGCGCCGTCACGGACCAGCGGGGCGTCCCCGGCGACCCGGTGGCTGGCCAACGTGGCGACGTAGCTGATCGCCTCGATCACGTTGGTCTTCCCCTGGCCGTTACCACCCACGAAGGTGGCCACTCCCGGACCCAGAGTCAGGTCAAGGGCCGGGTAGGAGCGGAAGTCGACGAGGGACAGGTGCGTGAGGTGCACGTCACCCGTGCAGGCGGATCGGCATCAGCAGGTACCGGTAGTCGGGGACCTCGCCGTCGTCGTCGGCCTTCCCGGTCAGGATCGCCGGCTTGTTCGCCGCCACCGCCGGGTCCTCCGCGCTGGCGAAACCGATCCGTACGACGTCCGACTCCAGCGCCCCGAGTGCGTCGAGCAGGTACGACGGGTTGAACGCCACGGACAGCTCCGGCCCGTCGTAGGTCACCGGGAGGGTCTCCGTCGCCTGCGCCTCACCGCCAGTCCCGGCCTCCAGCACGAGGTGGTCCGGGGAGAACGTCAGCTGCACCGGTGCGGTCTTCGCGGCGACCAGCGCCACCCGTTTGACGGCCTCCTGCAACGGGGCGATCTCCAGCTGCGCGATCAACGGCGAACTGTCCGGCAACAGCTTGCGGTAGGGCGGGAAGCTTCCGTCGAGCAACCGGGTCGTCGTCTGCCGGGTCGAGCCGGCGAAACCGGCCAGCGTCTCGCCGGAGGGGCCGGTCCCGAGCGCGATGGATACCTCCACCCCCGAACCCGACAACGACTTCGCGGTGTCGAGCAGGGTGCGGGCCGGCACGAGAGCGACAGTGACCGGTGTGGGCGGGGGGCCGTCCACACCGGTCACACCGTCCTCATCGAGCCCGGCGGCTGTCTCCGACGGTCGCCACTTCAGCGTCCGCACGGCGAGCCGGTAACGGTCGGTCGCGGCGAGGGTGAGAGTGTCCCCCTCGATCTCGATACGGACCCCGGTGAGGACCGGCAGCGTGTCGTCACGACCGGCCGCGATCGCCACCTGTGAGACCGCCGCGGCGAACGCGGATCCCTCGATGTGCCCCGTGATCGGGGGCATGGCCGGAAGGGCGGGGTAGTCGTCCACCGGCAGCATCGGCAACGCGAACCGAGCATTGCCACAAGTGATCACCAGGCGGGTGCCGTCGATGCCCAGATCGACCGGTGCCGCAGGCAGCGCCCGGGTGATCTCCGCGAGCAGTTTGCCGTTGACGAGCCCGCGCCCCTCCTCCGACACGGTTGCGTGCACCGTGCACTGGGCGGCCACCTCGTAGTCGTACGCGGCGATCTTGAGTATCGGTCCGGTCGCGTCGAGGAGCAGACCCGAGAGCACCTGCAACTGGGTGGTCGGCCGGCTCGGCAACGTGCGTGCGGTCCAGGCGACCGCTTCGGTGAATTCGTCCCGTTCCACCCGGAACTTCATGGTTAGGCCTCCTGTCGTTCCCTCCGGTTGTTCGGAGTCACCCCGCAGGGAACACCGACCAGCATCTCAGAGTGCCAGCAGGCGCTGACGAGCGGTCGGCCGCGCCCCGGGTGCTTGCCCGGGGCCGAGTCGCGGCACGTAGGGCGCTCGGACCCGCGCTCGAGCCGTTGTCCACACCCCCTAGTACTAAGAGCTTTTGATCATTCTTAGAAAGATCTAGTTGGTCGTAGTAGTAGGGGGTGTGGACACTGGGGATAACCTCTGTTTCTGCAGGTCAGATGGGTTGTTGGCCGGTGCAAATCTTGTGGGTGGATCTGTGCATGCGCGCAGTGGTTATCCCCAGGCCCGATCTGCGTCCACAAGGACCACGTTGTCCCTCCACAGGCCGTCCCCGAGTTATCCACAGGCTGTCCACTGCCGCTCCACCGTTCCGACCGCAGGCTGTCCACAACGTTTTCCACAAGCTGTGGGCGGAACCACCCCGTGGGCTCGGTGCGGTCGTCCCCGGTTGTCCCCAGCCGTCCGTGGTTGTTCGGGTTCGTTCGGGGAAGTCCTGCCCCGCGGCGTCCGGTCCCTGCGCCACGTGTGACACCCGGCGAGGCATCACACCCCACCTTCGGGCGCAGCCACCGGTCCGCGGGACGTTCCGGCCGGGGGGAAAGTAGGAGGAACCGTGCTGCCCGGCGGTGGTGCTGCCCGGCGGTGGTGGGCAGTGGCAGTGGCGCTAGGCCTGCCGGGCCTGCAGACGGATGCGGTTTGTCAGTTCGGTGACCTGGTTGTAGATCGCGCGCCGTTCCGCCATCAGCCCGCGGATCTTGCGATCGGCATGCATGACCGTCGTATGATCCCGCCCCCCGAAGTGCTGGCCGATCTTCGGTAGCGACAGGTCGGTCAGCTCCCGGCACAGGTACATCGCGATCTGACGGGCGGTGACCAGCACGCGGCTACGTGAGGTGCCGCACAGGTCCTCCATCGAGACGCCGAAGTACGCCGCCGTCGCGTTCATGATTGCGGCGGCCGTGATGTCGGGATTGCCGGCATCGGGGATGAGATCACGCAGCACGATCTCGGCGAGCGTGCGGTCGACGTGGGACTTGTTCAGGCTCGCGAAGGCCGCGACCCGGATCAGCGCCCCCTCCAGCTCACGGATGTTGCGCTCGATGTGCGTGGCGATGTACTCGAGGACATCCGGGGGTACCGGCAGGCGCTCCGTGGCCGCCTTCTTCGACAGGATGGCGATGCGCGTCTCGAGGTCGGGCGGGGTGATGTCGGTCATCAGCCCCCACTCGAAGCGGCTGCGCAGCCGGTCCTCCAGGGCCGAGAGTTGCTTGGGCGAGCGGTCGGAGCTGATCACGATCTGCTTCTCGCCGTCGTGCAGGACGTTGAAGGTGTGGAAGAACTCCTCCTGCGTCCGTTCCTTGTTCTCCAGGAACTGGATGTCGTCAACGAGCAGGACATCGATGTCACGGTAGCGCCGCTGGAACGCCTGCTGGCGGTCGTCCCGGATCGAGTTGATGAAGTCGTTGGTGAACTCCTCGGAGCTCACGTACTTCACCCGCATGTTCGGGTAGAGCTTGAGTGCGTAGTGACCGATCGCGTGCAGAAGGTGAGTCTTGCCGAGCCCGGAGTCCCCGTAGATGAAAAGCGGGTTGTAGGCCTTCGCGGGTGCCTCGGCGACGGCCACCGCTGCCGCGTGGGGGAACCGGTTGCTGTCGCCGATGACGAACGTCTCGAAAATGTAGCGGGGGTTCAGCCGGGCCTGGGCCGGTTCGGTCTCGTGCGGCGCCGCATCGCGTCCGAGACCCGCGCTGACCCGTACCGGTGGTGTTCCCTCGGTGGCGTCGGGGAAGGGCAGTTCGCCGTTCACCAGTGCCGCCGGCGCCGGCGGCACTGGTGCCGGCACCGGGGCTGCGGCGGTGCCGGTCGATCCTGATCCTGATCCGGTACCCGCGTTCAACGCCGAACCGGAGGCGGGGCCCGAGCCCTGGCCCGGTGTGGTGTCGCCCCTGGCGTCCACCGGCCGTACGATCCGGATCGGTCCGCTCATTGGTTCCGGATCGGGCAGGTGTTCGACGGTGACCGCGACCCTGATCTCCCGCCCATAGGCTGTGGACAACGCTGTGGACAAGAAGGGGCGCAGGCGCGAGTCGAGGAGATCCTTGGTGAACTCGTTCGGCGCGGCCAGCAGAGCCGTGTCCTGGACGAGCCCGAGGGGGCGGGTCAGCCGCAGCCAGGCACGCTGCTGGGCGGACAGCGTGCCGTCGGCGACCCCGGCGACGGCCTGGCTCCACACCGCGGCCAGGTCCGGGTCACCCGAAGGCTCGTCCCCGAACGGCAGACCGGCGACGGAGTCGGCGCGGAGGTTGGACACGGGGGCTCCTCGGGCAGTTCGGTACGGTTTGCGGGTGGTGCTGCTCCCCGCGTGCTGGAGGTGCGCCGCGGCTGATGCGGCTGGTGATGTGGTCCCCGGCCACCGAGCGACCGAGGGGCCTCGTCGCGATGGTTCTCCACATCGTCGTCCACAACCTGTGCATGGACACGACACGGCATGCGGCGTGGCGCAACCGGCTCGTTCCCGGGGATGAACCTGTATTAGTGAGGTCATTCGAATCCGCTCCAGGTCCCCCGCTCCGCCCTGGCCCCTCCGCCGACCGCCCTCTCCACAGGCGTTTTCCACAGGTCGGGGTGCACCGAGCCGGTCGTTCTCACCGAACGCGGGCATACCTGACGCCGTCAGGTGCCCGCCCCGAGTGAGACGTTGCCACCAGGATCGTAAGGCGCGGCCCGAGCCGCCGTGCCGGGGCCGGAACGTATCCGCGGTGGCCGCGCCGCGTCCCCGCCCCATCGTCGGCGGCACCGAGGGCCCGCCACGGCAGTGTGGCATTCCACGGCCGCCGGACGGATGCCGGCCCGCCGCGGCCGCGGTGCGCTCGCACCTTGACCTCCGGTGTGGTGCCGTCGTGTCCAGGTTGCCCTGGCTGCGACCGGGTGATGACCGAATGATGGTGGTGCGGCGGCCGGCGGCCGGCGGGCCCGGGGCCGGCGGATCGCCGAAGGTCCCCCTGCCCGGCAGCGATCCCTCGCAGCCGGACCGTCCGAGGCACCGCCCTGTGTAGGCTAGGCCGAACCGCGGTGTTAGACCGCTTCGTTTGTCGTGGGATCTGCTTGTCAGGACCGTGTGGTGCGGCCCACTCTCCCTCGGCAGCGAAGATCACCGCCCGCGTCCATCTTGCAGACGGAGTTCTCACGTGAGTAAGCGCACCTTCCAGCCGAACAACCGTCGGCGGGCCCGCACGCACGGGTTCCGACTGCGCATGCGGACTCGCGCGGGCCGCGCGATCCTGTCCGCCCGCCGTCGTAAGGGCCGCAGCGAGCTCTCCGCCTGACGGCGGGTTCCCGCTGGTCCTGCTGGTATCCCCGCCGGTCATGCTTCCTGAGGGCTCCCGCGTCCGAACCCGGGACGAACATGCCCGGCTGGGGACCATGGGTCGGCGAACCCGATCCGGTCCGCTTGTTGTCCACAGTCTGTGGACAACAAGCGACGATCCGGCGCGGGCCGGCTTCGTGGTCGGCCGCCGGGTGGGGAAGGCGGTCGTGCGTAACAGGGTGCGGCGCCGGTTGCGGGAACAGGTACGGGTTCGGCTGGACACGCTCGCGCCAGGGACGATGCTGGTCGTGCGTGCGCTGCCCGATGCGGCGACGGCGAGCTCCGCGGAGCTCGGCCGTGCGCTGGACACCGCGCTCACCAGGGTGGCCCGGCCGGCGGGTGCCAGGCGCCCGGATGGGCGTGGACGATGACCGCCGGGACGGTGCTGGTCGTGCTGCTGGCCACGGCGGCCGTCGTCGACCTCCTGCTGGCCTCCCGGATGGTGTGGCGCCGCCTGCCGCGGGTCGCCCGCAACGCCGACGGCGCGGTACGCGGTCCCCTGGCCTGGACCTTTGCCGGGCTCGTGCGGCTCTACCGAGCCGGCTGGTCGGCCCGCAACGCCGGCCTGTGCCGGTTCGAGCCATCCTGTAGCGCCTACGCGCTGGCCGCGGTGCGGCGCCACGGGGGTGTGCGTGGCGGTGTCCTCGCCCTCGCCCGGTTGCTGCGCTGCCAACCGCTCGCGGCAGGCGGCTACGACCCCGTGCTGGGAACGGATCCGGGTCCGGGAATCGTTCGGAGACCCAGGGGCGCGGCGGCGGACCCCGGCGGGCCTCTCGACGGTCGGAGCGCGGGCGATCCGGCCGTCGCCGTACCGCCCGTCCACAGGCATGGTCCCCCGTCTCCCAGTCAGGGGATGCGGGCCGAGATCGTCGGTTCCGGTCGTGGACCGTGGGTGTGAGGAGTCAGACCGTTGTTGGATCCCCTATACCACCTCGCGGCGAACGCGATTGTCTTCTTTCACCGGGGATTTGCGCCGATCTTTGGTGCTGACAGTTTCTTCTCCTGGGCCTTTTCGGTCGTCCTGCTGGTCGTCTGCGTCCGTATTCTGATCTTCCCGCTGTTCGTCAAGCAGGTGAAGTCGCAGCGGACGATGCAGATGATGCAGCCCCGGATCAAGGAGATCCGGGAGAAGCATGGGCACGACAAACCCCGCATGCAGCAGGAGATGATGGCGCTGCAGCGGGAGCACGGAAACCCGCTTCTCGGCTGCCTCCCGATCTTCCTCCAGATCCCGCTGTTCATCTCGCTGTTCCACGTGTTCACCCACCTGGCGCCGATGAACGAGGGTCCGAACCACTCGCTGGTCTGGCGTCCCCGGGTCGGGCTCTCCGCGGACCAGGTGGAGCAGATCGCCTCGGCCAAGGTGTTCGGCATCTCGCTGGCGAGCAAGTTCACCTCCGATGGCGATTTCTCGCACTTCCTCGGCGTCGACAGCACGCACGTCAGGATTCTCGCGATCGTCCTGATCGTGCTGATGGGTCTTACGACCTTCCTCACGCAGCGCCAGATCATGGCTCGCACCGGGCCGGTCGACCCGCAGCAGGCGATGGTGCAGAAGGCGCTGCTCTATGGCTCCCCGCTGATGCTCGCCTTCTTTGGTTTCCGTTTCCCGATCGCCGTGCTGCTGTACTGGCTCACCACCAACCTGTGGAGCATGGGCCAGCAGTTCTTCATCATGAAGAAGATGCCGCCGGTCAAGCCCGCGGATGCGAACGGCAGGCTGCCCGGTGCCCGTCCGGCCGCCGACGGTGCCGTCACCCCCGCTCGGCCGGCTCCCGGTGTCCGAGCCGGGGCGAAGTCGAAGAACCGCCCCCGGTCCGCCTCGGTGACCCCGACCAAGGGCGGCGATTCCGGTGCCGCGGCGGCCGGTCGGACGTCCTCGACGGCTCCCCCCGGCACCCGGTCCCGTAACGGCACCTCGACCGCGAGCCGTACCACGGTGACCCCGAAAGCTGGGACGACCCCGAAAGCTGGGACGACCCCGAAAGCTGGGACGACCCCGAAGGAGGCGGCGACTCCGAAGAGCGGTAAGGCGGGGGCGCCGGGCGGTCCCGGTGCCAACGGCGTCTCGGGCGGTGGCGTCTCGGGCAACGGCGTCGCCGCTACCACGGCCGCATCCACGGGGCGCAGCGCGGAGGCGAAGACCAGCGCGGCGGGCCGCAGGAACGCCCCGGGCAAGAATGCCGGGCAGAGCGCTGCGAGCGGGCCGACGGCGCCCTCCGACGGGGAGAGCACGCCCCGGCCGGCACCCGTACCCGCCGGAGTGCGGCGCCAGATCGGCGGCTCCCGACCCGCGAAACGGCGAGGCAAGGGCAAGCGGCCCGGTGGGCGGCGTTGATCCGGGAGACGCCGTTCCCGACCGACCGGCAGGCAGGCTGCCGACCCGATTTCGTCATCGTGTGGCGGCATCCCGTAATCTCTGCTCCGCCGCCCCCGTTCCCCTGGAGAGTCGCTGATGACCGGTTCGGCACCTGAACTGGCTGTGGATGGAGCCGGAGCCTCCGATGAGCACGCTTCCTCGGACGAGACCGCCGGCACGGAGGATCGGCGTCTGTCCGATCTCGAGTTGGAAGGCGAGATCGCAGCCGACTACATCGAGGGTCTGCTCGACATCGTCGACATGGACGGTGACCTCGACCTCGACGTCGAGAGCGGCCGCGCCGTCGTCGCCGTGGTGGGCGAGGGGCTGGACAAGCTCATCGGGGCGGGCGGCGAGACGCTGGAGGCGTTGCAGGAACTGACCAGGCTTGCGGTGCTCCAGAAGACGGGCACCCGCAGCCGTCTCATGCTCGACGTCGGCGGCCATCGCGCCCGGCGGCGGGTCGAGCTACGCAAGATCGCGATCGCCGCGGCGTCGCGCGCCATCACGCGCGGTGAGCCGGAGAAGCTGGCTCCCATGACGCCGTTCGAGCGCAAGGTGGTGCACGACACCGTCGCCGGGATCGACGGCGTGCACAGCGAGTCCGAGGGCGAGGAACCCGGCCGCCGGGTAGTCATCCTTCTCGGCTGACCGGCGCCGACCGATGGCGGGTCGGCGCCGGCCGACGCGTTCCCCCGTGCTGGCCGCCGCCGTGGGTGTCGGCTTGGCGGCCGTGCTCGGCGTTCTGCATGCCTATCTGACCAGACCCTTCTGGTACGACGAGATCTGGCGTGCCCACTTCGTCAGCGAACCGGCGTCCTCGTTCTGGCCGGAGCTGACCGTCGCCAACACCCCCTCGGCGCTGGGTTGGTTCGGCCTGACCCGGGTGGCCGGCGAGGTCCTCGGCTGGCACAGCTGGTCGCTCCGGCTTCCCGGGTATCTCGCCGTGCCCTTGCTCGGTGCCGCGATCGTCCTGCTCACCCGCCGTTTCACCGGCCTGGTCGCAGCGGTGTTCGCCACGTGCTGGCTGTGCCTGAACGTGACCTTCTTGGATCTCGCGACCCAACTCAAGCCGTATTCCGTCGAGGCGCTGGCCGCCGTCTGCATCGTCCTCGCCTGGTCGACCGGATCATCTCCGCGGCCCTCGCTGTCCCCGTGGCCTGCACCTGTCACCGGCGGGTTCTCCCGTGCCCGGCTCCTGCGACGCACCGCGGCGGGCCTGTTGGCCTTGACCGCCGTGCCCGGGATCTTTCTGGTGCTGCCGTTGGCGACCGCGGAGGTATGGCGCGGTCCGGCGCGGCGCTGGCGACTGGTGGAATGCCTGCCCGCGGTCGCCATCAGCGTGGCGCATACCGTGTTCTTCATCGGGCACCAGTCCAGTCAGCGTCGCGGCGACTACTGGGATCGCCAGTTCATTGCCGGTCGTGGGCCGGTCGAGGCCGTACGCTTCATCGTCGATCAGATGCGAGCCTTCATCACCGGTATGCCGCCCGGCATCGACCGGTTCGACCCGAGCCTCATCCATGCGACGGTGCCCGGGGGACCGGTTGTCTCGGTGCTGCTCGCCGTGGCGGTGTCGATCGCCGGCCTGACCGGCGTCCTCGTGCTGGCGCAACGACCGGACGGCAGGCTGCTCCTCACTGCGCTCGGCGGAGCCCAGGTGCTGATGCTGGGAGCGAGCGCCGCGCGGTACTGGCCGTTCGGGCCGACCCGGACCAACCTCTTCGTCGTGCCACTGATCGTCGTTGTGATCGTGGTGGGAACCCGGCGGCTGGTGGCCCTGTTCGTGGCTGCGGTGCGACCTCGTATCCCCGCCGCCGGGCCTCAGCCGGCCGTACCGGCACCGATGGCCGCGACCCCGACCCTCCCTACCGGAGGGACCGTCACCGAGCGGTCACGATTGGATGTTTCCGGTGTCTCGCCTACGTCGAGCGCCAGCGCGGACACGATTTCTCCGACCGCCGTGCTGCCGTTGGCCGGCCTCGCAATGATCATCTTGCTTGGGGTCCCCCTCCTGGGAACCTCGCTGTCGGGAAGCGGGCAGCTCTGGGATCATCGGCACCGGACTCGTGGCCTCGATCGGATGGTCGACGCGGCCATCGCGGCCCGGCAGCTGCACCGCCCGGGAGACCTGGTGATGGTCGGGGGCCGCCTCGCCCGGCCTGGCTGGCTGTACGCGATGGAGGCGAGTGACGACCCGGCGCGTGAGCCGGCAGCTCTCCCCAGTGCCGGCGCCGGGCGGGTACCGGCCCGGGTACCACGGCAGGACACGATCTTCTTCGGCGCTGCGGGTGTCTCCCTGGTCGGCGAGCTGGCGAACCGCCGGGTCCCGCCGACCCGGCTGCTCGTCTTCGTCTTCGACGCGGAGCGGCCGGCTCTCGCGCCCGACCTGGCCGCGCTGCCCCGGGCGGGGTGGTGCGCCGGCCGTGGCTGGCAGTTCTCCCTCACCGGAACGCTGACCGTCTTCGATCGCTGCGCCGGCGCCGCCCCGCGACTCGATCGGCCGCAGCGGACCGTGGTGTCCTACCGGACGACCTGAGATCCGTCCCCAGGGCCGGAACCGTGCCTACCGCGGGGGTGGCGGCGGGAGCATGTCGAGGTCGGCGGGGATGCTTGTCGGGTGCGCGCTCTTCTGACTTCCTCGTCCTGTCCAGCCTTCTGGTCCTGTCCAGCCTTCTGGTCCTGTCCAGCCGGGTCCACGGATCCGGTCTTCCACCCACCCGCTGCCGGCGGTCACCTGGCGATGCCCACGGTCCCAACCCGGCTCGGCTCGATGCTGTGGCCGGTCGAGGTGACGCAGGCGGCCCGGCCTGCGCGGGCTGGTCGCACGGCACGGCGGGGCATCCGGCCATGACGGGTCTCCCGGATGCCCCCGAGGTGCCCCCCGTCGCAGTGGAGATTTTCGGCACGCGGACCGGATCCGCGGCGCGCTACGTCGAGCTGCTGGCGACCGACGGGGTCGGACGCGGGCTGATCGGTCCGCGTGAGACTGAGCGGCTCTGGGACCGCCACGTACTCAACTGCGCGGTCCTGGCCGACGTGGTCCCGGTGCAGGCCGATGTCGTGGACGTCGGCAGCGGCGCGGGGCTGCCGGGTATCCCGCTGGCGCTCGCCCGCCCGGATCTGCGAGTGGTGCTGCTCGAGCCGATGGAACGCCGGTGCCGATTCCTGCACGAGGTTGTGGCGACCATAGGTCTGGAGGACCAGATTTCTGTGGTACGTGGCCGCGCGCCAGATGCCGGAATCGGCCCGGACGGTCGTAGATTCGGGATAGCCGTAGCCCGCGCGGTCGCTCCCCTGGAGCGGCTGGGCGCAGTCCTCTTTCCGATGCTACGACCAGGTGGTGTCATGCTGGCGATGCGCGGTTCACGGATCCTGGAGGAACTGCAGGACGCGCGCAGCGGTCTCGGAACTCAGGGTTGGCATCCCGTGGATGTCGTGAGGTGCGGGGAGGGGCGGGTGGAGGAACCCGCCCGTCTCCTCCGGGCCGTACGTTCATCCCAGCGCACCCGGGCCGAGAGCAGGGGAGGGCGCGGCGACGATGAGCGGCACGATGGCAGACAGGTCAGACGGACGTCACGGGATTCACTCCGATCACGGGAGGTCGGTCGTGACCAGCCGACACGTGGACAGTCTCGTTCCACGTGAAACAGCGTCGGCGGGCCAGGGTGGGACCAGGGG
>NZ_CDWWXA010000039.1:0-36381 GCF_977971845.1 Frankia sp. CeCAU1
CCCCCTCTGCCGAGGCCGCCCCCTCTGCCGAGGCCGCCCCCTCTGCCGAGGCCCCCGAGGCGGTCGGGGTTGCTGCCGCGGGCGGTGTGGTCCCGTCGAACCTCGCGGTCACCCCGAACGATGCGGGGCCGTCGAAGAGCGCGCTGCCCGCGCACGGTCTGGCCCTGTCGCCCGAGCCGAACGTCTCGGGGGCGACGGTCCAGGCGAGCGGCGTTGCCACGAAGAACCGGCCACCGGCCCTGGGCGGACCGCCGTCGAGTGGTCAGGGGAGTGGCGGCGGTGTGAAGAGCACCGGTGGCAGGAGCACCGGTGGAACGAACGGGGCCAGCGGCCAGCCGGGCACGGGTAGCCGGGTCGTGCTGGAACCCGCGCCGCGGTGGAACGGTCTCCTCGATCCCGTGCGGTCGGGCGGCGACAACCTCAAGGAGATTGTCGGCGTGGGCCCGGTGATCGAGGCCCGGCTGCGGGCGTTGGGCATCACAACCTTCAGCCAGCTGGCCGAAATGGGTGATACCGACGTCGAGCGGCTCGCTCACCGGCTGGATGGCTTCGGTGACCGCATCGTCTCCGACGATTGGGTCGGCCAGGCCCAGGATCTGCAGGCCCGGCACTACGGCGGCGTCTACTGACCGGACCGCCCTCCACCCCGCTCGGTCACAGTCCGGAGATGAGTCCCTCGATCTCAGCCTCCAGGATCCGGCGGTCGGTGACGTCGCAGTAGAGCCAGACATGGCCGCGGTAGCCGTCGGCCGCGGTCAGCGGGATGTGGCTACGCTCGAACACCCGTCCGTCGGCGAACATCACCGTCTCCCGGCGTAGCGTCCGCCGTCGGCGGAGCAGGATGTCCAGGCGCGTCGCGAATCCGGATGGATCGTCCACCAGCCCGGGCCGGGGACGCAGCTGCAGCCGGCAGTCCGTTCCGACCAGGTCGACGGGCAGGTCCGCCAGATCGAACAGATCGCAGTACACCTGGTTCACCGCCACCACACGCCCGTCCCGGTCGGCGATGAGCACGGCGGTCGTCAGTTCGGCGAGCAGGGTCGTCAGCCAGCGTTCCCGGTCCCGGCATGCCTCCTCGATCCGTCGGGCCTCGGAGAACAGGCAGCCACAGGTGTGGTTCGAGCCCCTGGCGCGTCCGAAGGGACGCAGGTCGTCGTTCTCGCTGCGATGCAGGGCCACGGCCGCGCGCCACTCCGCTCCAGGCGGGAGCGTCCCGCGGGGAAACCCGACCGTGGGCCGATCCTCGGTGGATTCGCGGGATGTCGCCCGGCCTGGCGTCGGTTCGCCGGGAACCGGCCGACGGGGAAGCGGAACAGACCATTCCCAGCCCCGATCGCCCCGATCGCCCCGGTCGCCCCGGTCGCCCCGGTCGGACTGGTCGGACTGGTCCGGCAGATCACAGGGGTCCGGTCCGTCGAACGGGTCCGGTCCGTCGAACACGCCGAACCCGTCGAGATCGCCCGCGGGCACCCCATCGGCGGCGAGGGCCTGGAAGCCGAGGAGATCATGACCGAGCAGGTGTCCGTCGAGGAGGTCGGGATCGAGAGCGGCGAGTTCGAAAGCCGCCTCGCGACGGTGAAGGCGGTCGAGTTCGGCCTGCTCGTCGTCAAGGTGTTCGAGATCGGCCGCTTCGTGATGCGTCGCTTCGTGATGCGCCGGTTTGTGAGACGTCGGTTCGCGGGAAGCGACGTCGGGTTCGGCTCGCTCCCGGACAGCGACGTCGTCGGTATCGGGCTGGTCCGCGGACGATGGGCCGATCGGGGAGCGACGCCCCTGGAGCCGCGGCGAGGACACTGGCGCACCCTTCATCGGCACACCCGTCACCGGCCCGGCGGCGTTCTCGAACGCACTGGCCGACGGCACGGTGAGGGTGCCGACGATCCGTCGTCTACCGTCCCCTGCCGAGGTCACCACCGTCTGCATGACCGCGTCGCAGGGCGGTTCGCCCGGCCGGATCAACCGGACCTGGATCGAAAACCCGTCGCCGTGCGTGACGAGGTGCCGCCACCGGCTGCCGACGTTCGCTACGTCGCCGGGATGGACAATGCGTTGCCATCCCCGTCCGACCGCCTCGTCGCGGGTAACGCCGGTCAACTCGGACCACAGTCGGTTCACAAAGAGATACCGGCCTTCCGCATCGGTGGCGAATACCGCGACCGGGCAGTTTTCGACAATCCGCCAGAACATTTTCCAAGCGGTCGTGTCGAACATGTCTGACGATCGGGGATCCCGGGCGCCACTCATCGTGATGCCCCTTTCCCCCCCGGGGGATCATGCCGGGGATGCGTCGGGGGCAACGCCGCCCTGGTGGCCGAATGAGGTTCTCGCGAGCGGCTGACGACCGCGCTGGTTGTTGGCTGACCGGACACGGAAGGGACCCCCGAAGCAGGCGTTGGTGGGACGCTGGATGAGACCGGCGGGGTGGGGGGTTTCCGCCTGTCGACCCAGCGATGCGATATCGACTACAGGGATGTTCGGGTTAGGGACCGCCGAAAGGCTATCGCCTCGGCGTCGTTTCGAGGGAGAAATCGCGCGGGCGTTTCCGGGGCGGTTGGTGCACCGTCGGTGCAGTCGATATGCGCGCAGAGCGAGGATAGATGTCCGGTCCGCGGCCGCTTTTTGGCTGCGGAGAGTAGCAGCCTTGGTGGTCAAGGTGGGACCCTGTACGGGCTGTGGCCTAGCTGAGCCCTACCCGCTCCACACCCTCGGTGGGGGTTGTGCGAACGTTGTTGCGTCCGCCCCCGACGTCGGGGGTTGCTTACCAGTGACCTTCTTTCTACGCTTCGTGGCAATTGTCGGGGCGGGAAGAGACGAAAGTCGGAGGAGCAGCGGTTTCCGTGGCGGTGGCACGCGGCAGTTGGCTGGACGCGACATCGTTCGTGGAGGACGAGGTCAGAGAGCTCGTCCGGCGGCGTTCTCTCGATCCCGTGCGGGACCCGGCGCAGGTGCGTCAGCTCGTTCACGAGGTGCTCGCCGACTATGAGGAACGGGCCCTCGTCAGTGACCTTCCCCCGGTCGTCGACCGGGACGTCACCGCCCGGCTGGTCTATGACGCGGTTGCCGGGTTCGGGCCGCTGCAACGCCACCTCGACGACCCGACTGTGGAGGAGGTCTGGATCAACGAGCCGGGCCGGGTATTCGTCGCCCGGGCCGGTCGCAGCGAGCTGACGACGACCATTCTGACCGCCGATCAGGTCCAGGACCTCGTCGAGCGGATGCTGAAGTCCTCGGGCCGGCGGGTGGATCTCTCGACCCCGTTCGTCGACGCCATGCTTCCGGATGGTTCCCGGCTGCACGTGGTCATCCCCGATGTCACCCGGGTGCACTGGTCGATCAACATCCGTAAGTTTGTGCTGTCCGCGTCGAGCCTGGACGAACTGGTCGGTCTCGGGACGATCACGCTGGCAGCGGCCGCCTTTCTGGACGCCGCCGTCGTCGCCGGCCTCAACATCATCGTTGCGGGCGGCACCCAGGCCGGCAAGACGACCATGCTCAACTGTCTCGGCTCGGCCATCCCGGCCCGGGAACGGGTGATCAGCTGCGAGGAGGTGTTCGAGCTGAAGCTGCGGGCCGCCGACTGGGTGGCGATGCAGACCCGGCAGGCCAACCTGGAGGGCAGCGGGGAAATCCGGCTGCGCAGGCTGGTCAAGGAGGCCCTGCGGATGCGCCCGGACCGGCTCCTGGTCGGCGAGGTTCGCCAAGAGGAGGCGCTCGACCTGCTGATCGCGCTCAACTCCGGGCTGCCCGGTATGTGCAGCCTGCACGCGAACTCGGCTCGCGAGGCCGTGACGAAGCTGTGCACCCTGCCCCTGCTCGCCGGCGAGAACGTCAGCCACGCCTTCGTGGTGCCCACCGTCGCCGCCAGCGTGGACCTCGTCGTCCATCTGGAGAAGGACGTCTCGGGCCGGCGCCGCGTCACCGAGGTCGTCGCGCTGCCCGGCCGGACGGAGGGGGATGTCATCGAGATTGCCCAGATCTACCGCTCGCGCGCGGACGGACTGGTCCGCGCCGACGGCTTCCCGCCACATCCCGAACGGTTCGCCCGCGCCGGCTACGACCTGCCCGCCCTGCTGGCCCAGAGCGACCATGATTACCATCATCATCGGCCTGGCGGGGGCTGGCCCGAGATTGCCGCGGAGCGCTGATGGGCACCTTCCTCGGCCTGCTGTTCGGTCTGGGTCTGTTCCTTATCGTCACCAGCGGCCGGCCGCGGTTCCCGGCCTGGTCGGCGACGGCGCGCTGGGAACGGTCGACGAGCGACCTGCTCGCCCAGGCGGGCATCCGCGGCATGACCCCTCGCCAGTTCGTCATGATTAGCCTGGGTCTGGGCCTGTTGGTCGGCCTGGTCGTCCTGGCATTCACCGAGACCGTGTCGCTGGCCGGCGCCTTCGTCGTGTTTGCGAGTCTGCTGCCCCGAGCCCTCGTGGTCCGCCGGCGGCATGCCCGCAGGCATGATCTGCGGGAGCTGTGGCCGGACGTCGTCGACAACCTGTCCAGCGCGGTGCGGGCCGGGATGTCGCTGCCCGAGGGCCTGGCCGCGGTGGGGGTGCGGGGGCCGGTGCAGCTGCGACCGGCCTTCACCCGGTTCGGCGAGGACTACAGCGCCACCGGGTCGTTCTCGGCCTGCCTGGACCGCCTCGCCGACGAGCTCGCCGATCCGGTGGCCGACCGCATCATCGAGTCGCTGCGGATGGCCCGGGAGGTCGGCGGGACCGACCTCGGCCGGCTGTTGCGCACGCTGTCCACCTTCCTGCGGGAGGACGCCCGCACCCGCGCCGAGCTTGAGACGCGGCAGAGTTGGACGGTGAACGCCGCCCGACTCGCACTCGCCGCCCCCTGGATCGTGCTGCTCCTGCTGGCCACCCGGGGGCAGAACGTGCGGGCCTACGACAGCCCGACCGGGGTCCTGGTGCTCGTGGTGGGCGGCGCCGTGTCGGCCCTCGCCTACCTGCTCATGAAGCGGATCGGCCGGTTGCCGGAGGAGGGCCGGGTGCTGCGCGGGGGAGCGGTAGCCGGCCGGGGGGCGGGATCATGACCACGGTCGCCAGCGGTGCGCTGATCGGGTTCCTCGTCGGGCTGGGCCTGGTCATCATCGTCTACCGCTCCCCCCGGGCCCGGCGCATCCACCTCGCTGACCGAATCGATCCCTACCTGCGGGACACCCCCACACCCTCGAGGCTGCTCGACGACCGGCCGCGGGGGGTGCCGCGGCCGGGCCTCGCCGCGGTCGAGGCGCTCGCGCGCCCGTTACTCGCGGACGCCGCCGGTCGACTCGACCGTTTCCTGGGGGGCCGGGCCGTCCTGCAACGCCGGCTGACCCAGGCCGGCGGACGGACCAGCATCGAGGAGTTCCGCGTCCAGCAGGTCATCTGCGCGGCCAGCGGGGCGCTGATCGGCGCCTTCCTGCTGGCGCTGCGCGCGCTGCTCGGCGTCGGCCCGCCGGCCCTGGTCAGTGTCGCCTTGATCGTCGCTGGCACGGCCGGTGGGGTGGTGGCCCGGGACTACTGGCTGTCGCGGGCGATCTCCGAGCGCGAGGACCGGATGCTGCTGGAGTTCCCGACGATCGCGGAGCTGCTGGCGCTCGCGGTGACCGCGGGGGAGTCGGCCATCGGGGCGCTGGAGCGGGTCAGCCGGTTGACCCACGGCGAGCTTGGGCGCGAGCTGCGGCTTGCGCTGGCCGACGCCCGCGCCGGGGCCACCCTCGTGCAGGCGTTGGAGGGCATCGCGGCGCGCACGGCGTTGGCGCCCCTGGTGCGGTTCGTCGACGGGATGGCGGTCGCGATCGAACGGGGGACGCCGCTGGCGGACATCCTGCGCGCGCAGGCCGTCGACGCGCGTGAGGCGGGCAAGCGGCAGCTGCTGGAGGCCGGTGGCCGCAAGGAGATCGCGATGATGATCCCGGTCGTGTTCCTCGTCCTGCCGACGACCGTGATCTTTGCCTTCTACCCGGCCCTGGTGAGTTTCACCGTGATCGCGCAGTGAGTGTCCGGGGGCGCGCAGGTGGCCGCCCGCGGGGTGGACACGCCCGTCCGGCGAGGTCGGATCAGCCAGCCTGAAGGAGGAGACATGGGACGAACAGGGCAGGCCGTGAAAGCGAGATGGCGGGCCTGGCGGTCAGCCGTCGCAGCGGGCAGCCGCCATGATCGCGACCGGGGGGACGTCCCCGGCTGGGTCATGATAACCGTCATGACGGCGGCGCTGGTGGTCGCGATCGCCACCCTGGCGACGCCCGCTCTGCAGAACCTGTTCACCTCGGCCATCAACTCGGTGTCGGGTATCGGCGGTGGCGGCTGAGCTCGCGGCCGCCGCGGGGCCGGACGGGATCGACGGCGGCCCCAGGGGAACCGGGCACCGACCGGACGCGGTCGAGGATGACGCCTCGGACGCCTCGGACGCCTCGGACGCCTCGGACGCCTCGGACGCGGCTGACGGCGGATCGGCCGTCGTCGAGTTCATCCTGGTGGGGACGTTGTTGCTCTTCCTGATCCTGGGGATCATCCAGGTCGGCCTGGTGCTGCACATCCGCAACACGCTCGCGGCGGACGCCGCGGAGGGAGCCAGGCACGCGGCCAACCTCGGCGTGCCGGCGAGCGAGGGCGGTCCCTACGCCCAGACCCTCATCGCGCGGACCATCCCGGGACGGTCCGACGCCGTCTGCACCGGGGCGCAGGTCGACGGGCCGGGTGGCACGCCGCTCGCGGAGGTCACCTGCCGGGTTGCCGTGCCGCTCGTCCTGGTCCCGCTGGGCGACGGCATCACGATCAGGGTGAAGGGCCATGCGCTCAAGGAACTGCCGTGACGAGGGGTGGCGTGGCGGGAGATCGGGTCGCGAGGGCGATCCTGCACTCCCTGCCGCGGGCGATCCTGATGATCAGGACAGGTTGTGTGGCTTTCGTGCGCTGCGTCGGTCGCATAGGCCGCGTTGTCGGGCCCGGACAGGCAGGCCGGGCGACAAGGGCCGACGACGGTTCGGCGATGATCGAATTCGTTGGATTGTCCGTCGTGCTGCTCATCCCGTTCGTCTACCTGTTCCTGTGCGTCTTCGCGGTGCAGCGCGCGGCGTTCGGGGTGACCCAGGCCGCCCGGGAGGCCGGGCGGGCGTTCGCCACCGCGGACAGTGAGACGCAGGGCTTGGACCGGGCGCGGCTCGCCGCGCAGCTCGCCCTCGCCGACCAGGGCGTCCCCGGCGCGCCACAGGTCCGGTTCGCTCCCGAGGGCGCCGACTGTGGTGCGGGGGATCCCGGAGACGGCGCGGCAACCCTGGAGCCGGGCG
Source organism: Frankia sp. CeCAU1 (assembly GCF_977971845.1). Taxonomy (NCBI): domain Bacteria; kingdom Bacillati; phylum Actinomycetota; class Actinomycetes; order Frankiales; family Frankiaceae; genus Frankia; species Frankia sp. CeCAU1. The sequence goes on from NZ_CDWWXA010000039.1 coordinate 7,274, forward strand.
CGTCGTTCGTCGTCTGTGTCCGTACGGTCGTGGCGCTGCCGGGAACCGGCGCCTTGTTCTCCGGCATTACCGATGTCACGGTCAACGGCCAGTTCACCGTGGTCATCGACCAGTTCCGCGCCGACCGGCGGGAAACCCAGCCGTAGCAGGGGATTCGCGCGTTCACGGAGTTACGCGGGATCGCAAGGTTTTACGGGGTCCGGTGGACTTTTTGGCGGCGAGGGACTTGTCCAGCTCGGGGAGCAACTCGGCTCGGCGCGCCAGGTCGGCGAATTTGGGGGAGCAGAGTACGGTCTGCGGTCCCTGAACCGTGACTGGTTCCCCAAAACTCGGCCGCCACGCGATGTCCACCACGTCCGTGGACTCCACTGATGTCGATCCGCGCGGACACCCGGCCGTTCTTGCTGGGCTCTGGCTATCGGCGTCTGCCGGCCCACTGCTGTATGAGGGCTGCGGCGGCCTCGTGGTCGATGGTAACTCGGTTGCTGAGTACGGCGTGCGCGGCGGCGAGTTTCCCGACGAGCTTGTCGATGAATGCATGTGTGTCATCGCGGCTGAGGTTTCTCTCGGTGATGATTTTTGTGTAGCGGACGGTGTCGACGATGGCGGACTTCACCCGTTCGTGGGAGAGGTAGGTGTCGAGGTCTGACTGCCATCCCTCGGTGGCCGGACCGTTGACAACGGAGGTCCACCCATGGACGAGTGCGGCTGACTCGTCGGGCTGGTAGCTCATCTTGTGCAGGTGGACCGCAAGATCATAGACCGGATCGCCCCACAGGGCGAGTTCCCAGTCGAGGAAGTAGGCTCGGCCATCCGAGATGATGATGTTCTTGCGGTGGATGTCGGTGTGGAGAAGGCGGAAAGGCCGCGGGTGCAGCGTCGTCCATCGACTGTTGATCTCGGTGAGCGCGTCGATGGGGATGCCGAACTCGGCGTACAGATCGCCGAAGTCGGGGAGGAACCGGGAATGCACGCCTGCGGTGACAGCGGACAGGCGGCGGGCGAAGTCGGCGGTCCGCCCGTCCGCCGGCCAGCCTGGCGGCGATTGCGGCAGGCGTTCGCGCGGGACGAGGCCGAGCTGCCCGAAGAGTTCCACGACGTCGCCGATGACGTGGTCGGGGACGCGGGTGCCGCGTGGTGCGGTGTTGTCGAGGAGCTGACCGGGAAGGAATTCCACGATCTGATAGCGGGGCTGCATGCGGGCGTAGAGCAGACGGGGCGCGTGGGTCACGGTCCCGCGGATGGCGCGCAGCACGTCCCCTTCCGGCCAGATCATCAGGTCCATGATGTCGCTGCCCGGAATCGGGATACGAACAATCACGTCTCCGGCCGGCGTGTCCATCCGGATGTTGTGGTTGTAGAAACCCGACGAGGCATCGGGGCGCCCGACCGCCTGCCGGTACAGTTCGTCGGGCCGCCACGTGTGCCCGTTGAGCAGGTCGGCGACGAAGTCCTCGACGCGGGCGTCAAGATCGGTAAGCGTGCCGAACGGCTGGATTCCTGCCCGTGCCCGGCTCGCGGCGGCGGTCACCTGCCCGTCATCGATGCCGAGGATGGACAGTGCGTGCGCCGAGCAGAGGATGATTGTCGGGTAGACGTCGGCTGCTTCCAGCTCGCGGACGCTCCACTGGAGCGAGGAAACCGCTTCGTCGAGCTGACCCCGGCGGGCATGGACCAGGGCGCGGTAGAACTCGGCGCGGGCTCGACCGGAGCGATACCCGACTCCATCGAGGGCGGCGCACGCGGACCGTAGGGAGGTCTCGGCCTCGTCGAGCTGACCGCATCGGAGCTGCCCGATGGCGAGAGCGGTATACGCCTTTCCGAGCTCGTGATGGGCGCCGATCTCGCGTTGGATCTCGATCGCCTGGCCTGCCTCGACGATGGCCTCGGCAGGGTGGGTGTAGGCGAGGAGTTCGGCCCGGTTGGTCTGGATGTTGGCCAACCCGAGAACGCTATCGGCTGCGGTGTAGTGGGCGGCGGCCTCGTCGAGATAGCGGGCGGCGGCGTCGAACTCGAACGCGAACCGGTGGGCGAGGTGACGCATCCGGGCCACGTCTCCGTGAAACTCGGTGTCCTGCCCCGGAGCGGACGCACTCAGGTCGGTGGCGAGTGCTTCCGCGTCTCGGAACCGGCCCTGGGCCATGTGAAGGTCGGCGGCCCACAGGCCCGCGGTCAGCCGGGATGCCCCCGTGGCGCGGTCCCAGACCTGGGTGTAGGCGTCGAGCGCGGCCTGGGTCTCACCGGCGATGCGTCGACCATGTCCGGCGGCCACGGTGAGCCGCGCGCCGACCATTGTGTCGATGGACAGAGCGGTGACCGGTTCGGGAACCAGCGCCGTGACCGTGGCCGCGTCGCCGAGGCGAATCGCCGCCTCAGCCTGCAGGCACCGCAGCGCTTCGGGCAGGTTGTCGTGGTCGGGTTGGTCGTTGAGCCGGGCGCGCAGGTCCTCGGTGATGCCTTGGGCGGCGCTGTGTCCCCCACGGCGAACCGCGTGGTCGGCATAGCCGAGGATGCTGTCGCCGCTGATCTGCCGACCCCGCAGGGCGTGATACGCGGCCTCCCGCAGGGCGCGGGCGGCATGAGCGCCGCTGTCCCGGCCGGTCGCCTGGTCGGCCCGGTTCTCCCACAGTCCCTGTAGCAGGGCGTGGATGTCGGTGGTGGTGCCCGGAGAAAGCCGTTCCCGCAGGGCTGCGGCCATGAGCTGATGAAACCGCAGCGCGGTGTTCGCCGGGTAGACGAATGAATATGCGGTGAGGGATTCCCAGGCGATGCGATGTCCCGGGAGATGGAACGTGGCCGTCAGCATCCGAAAAATATCATAGTCGAAGATTCGCGCCGGGCTCAGGACCTCCAGTGATCGAATCTCTTCCGGGGCGACATGCTGAAGAAAGCGCGCCAAGATCTCCTGCTGGGACACGAGGGCACCGCTGACCCGCCCGCCGGTCTGCAGGTGCGTGTCCACCGCCAGGTTCAGATAGAATGGGAGACCTGCGCTGGCGTCCGCAATTGTCTGGCGCTGGAACGGATCGGTGATCCCGCCGGTGTCGAGGAGTTCCAGCCGGGCTTCCATGGGCAGGCCGCCGATGTCGCATATCTCGATGAGGCCGTCCCAGTCGGGATCCGTCAGTTCCCACCGCAACGGTTCCCGGCTGGCGATGACCACCAGGCCGCGGTCGAGCTGTGCCACGAGATCACGTAGCCAGGCATCCGCGAGTTGCGCCCGTCCGGTGCGTACCGGGTTCGGCACCAGTGCCTCGTGGCTGTCAAGGATGATCACATACTGTCTGTCCTGGCTGGCAGCCCGAAGGTCTTCAGCGAACAGAAACGTGACGGCGTCGGCGAGCTCACTGTTCGGCAGGTCGTCGAGTGTCGCCAGGGTGGGATCGCGCCGCACCCGCAGGCGGCGGCGTACGTCGCAGCCGCCACGCTCCAACAGCTTGACAAGGCCGCGGGCCGTACCGAAAATCGGAATTCCGGTCATCGTGTCGGCGATATCCGCGAGAATGGAACTCTCGTCGACGAATGCCAGTTCCGAACGATTCAACCGCAGATGTGGGTGTAGCCGCTGCCACAGCACTGCGTAGGCGATGTCGAAGCGATCGAAGTGGACCCCTTGCGACCCCAGTTCGTTACGTAGCACCGCCAGCGCGTCTTCCTGCTGGCGCAACGAGTGCACCTGCAGATCGAGCGATGCCGTTCGATACCGGGTTGCCGCCCGGTCCTTCAACTCGCGCAGTAGTCGTGACTTACCTATACCGCCCACGCCGATGGCGTTGAAGACCCGTGGACCGTCACCTAGATGGGTCAGCTCTTCGGCGAAAGCCGCCAGCACCGGTTCGCGGTCCACGAAACGCCGCTGCAGTGCGGCGACCCGATGAAACCGTGGCGCAGGCGCCATGTAGACCTCCGACCATCACAGACCGCAATACCGTCGAGGACGATGCAATCATAGTCGAGCTTGACGACGCACGATGGACCAGCACATCGTGCTGCGGCGCGATCCGATCCTTCCGTCCCGCACCCGGGGGGCGAGCCCGGGTGCGGGACCGCGACCACGGTTCCGCACCCGGGTAGGCGTGCGCCGTGGGATCCGGTCGGCTAGTCGTTCTCGAGCGGAATCTCGTCGAGCGGGATGTTCAGGTAGGACGAGGAGCCGTCGGTGGACGAGATCTCGATTTTGCTGTTGGTGACGGTGGCGTCGCCGAAGAACCTGTCCTTGGTGTCCACGACCAGCTGTATCTGGTGGCCCGGCGTGATGCGGTAGTCGGCCGGCTGTAGGTGGATGTCGATTGTTTGCGTCTCTCCCTCGCGGTCGTTGAGTAGGGTGAAGGGCGCGCTGGTGATGATTTTTGCCTTACCGGTACCCGGGTCGACGTCGAACAGGTGCGCCACGAGCGTCGCGCTCTTCGCGGACGGGGTGACCGTGAGATGCGCCGAGACGGTTCCGGTGATCTGACTCGGTGCGGTGAGCGGTTCGGTCGACCACACCGCGGCGTCCTCGCGGGAGATCTCCGAGGTCTCGTACACGATCGGAGCCCCCAGTCTTTCGAGGACGCCGGTCTTTACCAGGGCCGGGGCTATCAGTGCTGGGGTGTCCGTGCCGGCCCGGAAGGTGTGGCTCCACCCGGAGTTGGGCTGAGGCGTCAGTGAGCCGTCCGATGTCCCCGGCAGCGGCGCGTTCAGGTAGTAGCGCCGCGGCGGCAGCGTGTACGAGTCCCAGTCGGCGAATTTCTTGATCGTGAACAGGTTGTGCATGTACTCGGTGTGCACGTCGCCGTCGTTCTCCACGCCGTTCTCCTCGTCGGCAACGAAGCGGTCCAGCCAGCGGAAGGTCGTCGCTGTCGGACGACTGATACCGCCGAGAAACCCCTTGATCTCGTCGCCGCCATGATCCCCGATCATTACCAGGAGGCGTTTGGGACCGATCAGTGCGTTGAAGAACTCCACCACCGCGGGTACCGAGAAGATGGTCTCGTGCCAGTAGGTGCCGAGGAAGATGGGGACCCTCCTGGCGTTGAGCTCGTTCAGATAGGTAACCGGTGAACGGACCGCGCTGAACTCCAGCAGCCGTTCGATATTCCGATTGGCCCGGAAGTCGTCGAAGATTTCCCTGACTTCGGCGGAGAGGTTCTCCTCGCCGAACAGCTTGGCGAGCTCCTCGAACGCCAGTAGGTGTCGTGTCTCGTTCTCGTACAGCGATCGGCCCAGATCGGCCCAGGCGCTCTGCGCGCACACGGCCCTCACCCGGTCGTCGTGCGCCGCGATGATCAGGCTCTGGCCGGCGCCGTAGGACGACCCCGCGAACCCGATCCGATCCGGATCCGCGCGGTCGGGATAGGTGTTCAGTACCCAGTTGATCACGGCCGAGCCGTCCGCCCGGTCCCGCGGACCGGCGACGTCTATCTTCCCTGTGGAGTCGGCGAGCCCGCGCTCGCTGTACGCGACCGCCAGATATCCCTTGAGCGCGAAGTTCAGGAGCATCCCCGGATACGATTTCCATCCCGTCGGCGCCAGCGGAGCCGGCATGATGACAACCGGGTGCGGCCCCGGCCTGAGGGGGACCAGCACGCCGGCGTCGAGTTGGACGTCGGCATCGGCTCCGGGGATCCTGGTCGTGGTGAAGGCCCCTGCTCCCCGTAGTTCCTCGAACTTTGCCACGGTCGTCGGTGGGAGATTCCTGAAGTCGCCGCTCTCGAGGTTCTCGAGAGCGGCGATCTCCGCGTCGAGCAGTGTTCTGTCGTTGGGCGCGAAATCGAACGCGTTCGTGGTCTTGGCAGTCGTGGTCACTTGGATGATCCTCTTCTGGGCATGGGAAAAGGAGTCTGCCGGCGAACCTCGCCAACGGACGCGCGATCGTCCGCGGCCGTGACAAGGTGAGATCAGGATATCGGATCCGTGGTGCGGAAGTCTCCCGGTGCACGGGTTCGGAGCCTAGAGGTGTACGCGATCGTCAGGGGTGAGGTGAGTACTTTGTCCGCGCGCCGTACGGCAAGATGGTGTTGACCCGCACGCGGCTGCTGGTTACGAGCGAAGCCCTGCAGCCAGGACAGCGCGAGTACGAACAGCGCCAGCACGGCCCACGGCGGCGAGCCACCGCCAGAGGCCCGCGGGCGAGCGGAAGCCGATGGCGAAGGCCACGCCGAACACCAGCGCCGTCGAGACGAGATTGCGAACACGCTCGCCACGACGTGTCCCACGATCAGTGCGCCGCCGTTGACGTCCATCGAGCGGAACCGGTCGATGACTCCGGTGGTAAGTCGGATCAGTGCCGCATGACCGTATTCTCCCGCAATGGGGTTACTATTCTCCCACAATAGGGTTGCTAATAGGGTTGCTGGGGCAGTGGGTTTCCGGCCCCGCCTGTTCGGCCTTCCGGCAGGAGCGTCAGCGAGGAGAACGCGTGCCCGTGACCAAACGTGTGCCTGTGACCAGCGGCGGGACGGGGTCGGCCGGAGCAACGGGGTCGGCCGGAACACCGGACGGAGTCGTCCGCCCGGACGGGACCAACCGCGCGGACGGCGGGACCATTCTCGTGCTGACGCTGGGGTATCTCATGGTCGCGGCGATGCTGGTGGTCGTTGTGACCGACGTGTCCGCCGTCTACCTCGCTCGTCGGTCGGTGGCCTCGGCCGCCGACGGCGCCGCGCTGGCCGCTGCCCAGCGCATCGACGAGAACGCGATCTACACCGCCACCGACGCCTTCGAGCGCCTGCCCCTCGCCGACATCGCCACGACCGTCGATCAGTACCAGCGCCGGGCCGATCCGAGTGGCCGCACGACCCTCACCTCCACCCTCGTCGACGCGACGACGGTGGAGGTGGAGGGCACGCGTGTGGTCGACCTTCCGGTCGTCGGCTCCCTCGGGGTGGGTCCGGTCACGGTACGTGCCGGAGCGCAGGCACAGTCGGTGGTCCGCCAGCCCGCTGCACCATGACGCCGGCCGGCGCCGGAACGCCGAACCGCGCCGGTTGCGTGCGCGTCACCCGTTGGCTTTCCTCCGACCCCTGGTGCAACCAGGTCGAGGTGGCGTCCATGAGATCGTCGAGACCGTGGCCGGTGCGGCGCTCGGCCAGATCCGACACGTCCCGGACCAGCCGGGCCACCCATTCGGCCGGCCGCCCGGCGGACAGCGCCACCGCCTGAGCGGCGTGCTGGGCTGCCTCGTCGCGATCCGGGACCTCCCGGGCCAGTGCGGCCCGGGCCTGCGCCATCCGCACCGAGACCACCATGCCCGTCTGGCCGCTGCCGGTGATCAACGCCGAGGCGCGTTCCAGGTGAGGCGTGGCCTCGTCGGCTGCGCCGACGGTGGTCAGGGCCTCGGCGCAGGCCAAGGCCAGATCCGCCGGGGAGTAAGTGTCGAGCGAGAAACCCGGCGAGCCGTGGGCGGTGTCGTCGAGCCGTTCCATCGTCTGCCAGGCTCTGGCGACGGCGTCCCGGACGCCTGCCCGGTCGCCGGTCGCCGCACAGGCGCTGGTGACGACCTTCCCGGCGATGAGGGCCCGGGTGGAGCTGTGCCCCGCGATCCGCGCCGCCGCCCCGGCGATCTGCAGGGACACCGCCGGGCTGTGTGGGCGGACCACCCGGGCGCGCAGGGCCAGGGCGCGGGCGGCGAGTGGCCCGTCCCCGGCCGCCCGGGCGAGCGCCGCGGCCCGGTCGGCCCGCGCAGCGGCGTCGGAGTGTTTGCCGCGGTCGTAGGCGGTGGCAGCCGCCACCGTCGTGACCGCCGCGTGCAGCCGCATCCACTCCAGCGCAGGCCGGCCGCGCAGCCGGTGTTCCCGGGGCACGGTCTGTGTCGTGCGCTCTAACGAGACCAGGGCGGACGTGGTAGTGATCAGATCAGACGTCTCGTAGGCTTTGACCGTCGCGGTCAGGGCTGCCATGCAGGCTTCGTGCAGGCCGGACGCGTCGCCGCGCAGACTCACGGAGCCCACCGCCGCGAGGCCGGTGGCAACCAGGACAGAGCGTCGGTCTGCGACCTCCGAGACCTCCGACACGATGGGACCCTCCGTGCTCCTGCGGGAATGATCGCGGCCTTCCGCTGGCACGCGACAGGGCGGTGAGTCGCCGCCGCTAACGGCGTGATCCGATCGCTCGGACGACAGATCCGGTTATTCACGGCGGCCTTCCTCCTCTTCCCGTGGTAGTGGTCGGTTTCCCGTGGTAGTGGTCGGTCCTTGAGTCTTGTCTTCGTCCTGTCCCGGCGACATCGACCGGTGCACACGCGCGCACCGGTCGATGCATCCGAGCTCTCCGCATCCGAGCTCTCCGTGGCCGACCCCCATATGGTCGCGGGGCCGCACTGTCCCGACGAAACCCGGCGTTCACGTATTCGTGCGCGAAGCGCCGCCTTCGAAGGTATCGTTCGGGGGCCGCGGACGCGTCGAGTTGTGCGAACTCGGCGATGTGGTACGTGTCTCTTCAGGAATTGGCATCGGTTGTTGTCGGAGGTTGTCATCGGACGGCTGAACCGGCTGACCGCCCGGGGCCGCTGTAACGATTGTCCGCAGTGCGGGCGTCGGTCGGCCGAAATGCTCGTGGCATCCCGCGAATGTTTCATCCTCGTGTCGTCGAGCCATTGCATGTTTCGCCACGATGATGTTTCCTGGTCGAGACGTCGTCGGGATGCCGTCGGGAGGTCGTCGGGGCTCGGCGCGACGCCGATGCGAACTCGGCCGGCTCCCGTCCGGGCGGACAAGATCCGTTGTGGCGGTGGCCCCCGGGCGCCGCCGGTAAGGTGAACAGCATGGCCGTCGACCTGTCCGAGGAGATCAAACAGCTGGATGCCACGTTGACCGGCATCGAGACGGTTCTCGACGTGGAGGGGTTGCGCCGTCGCGCCGAGGAGCTGGAGCGTCAGGCCGCGGACCCTGACCTCTGGTCCGATCAGGACCGGGCCCAGGCTGTCACCCGCCGGTTGTCGTCGACGCGCGGGGACATCGCCAGGGTGGAGGGGCTGCGTCGCCGTCTCGACGACATCGCCGCCGCCGCGGACCTCGGCGATGAGGATCTGCTCGCCGAGGCCGCAGCCGATCTTCCCAGGCTGTCCAGTGACATCGCCGGTCTCGAGGTTCGGACCCTGCTGTCCGGCGAGTACGACGAGCGGGACGCGATCGTGCAGCTCTCGGCCGGGGCCGGCGGGGTGGACGCGGCCGACTGGACGGCGATGTTGCTTCGGATGTACCTGCGGTGGGCCGAGCGGCACGGCTACGCCACGGAGGTCTTCGACACCTCCGAGGCTGAGGAGGCGGGTCTGAAGTCGGCAACTTTCCAGGTCAAGGCGCCCTATGCGTACGGGACGCTGCGCAGTGAGCACGGGGTGCACCGGCTCGTCCGGATTTCGCCGTTCGACAACCAGAACCGGCGGCAGACCTCCTTCGCCGGGGTCGAGGTCACCCCGGTCGTCGAGCTGTCCGACCACGTCGACATCGACGACAAGGATCTGCGTATCGATATTTTCCGTTCGTCCGGTCCGGGTGGGCAGGGGGTCAACACCACCGACTCCGCGGTCCGCATCACGCATCTGCCCACGGGCATCGTGGTGACGTGTCAGAACGAGCGCAGCCAGCTCCAGAACAAGGCCGCCGCGATGATCGTGTTGCAGGCGAAGCTCCTGGAGCGGCGGCGGGCCGAGGAGGCGGCGGAGAAACAGCGCATCACCGGCGGGCCACAGGACGTCTCCTTCGGATCGCAGATCCGTAACTATGTCCTCCACCCGTACCAGATGGTGAAGGATCTGCGTACCGACACCGAGACCTCGAACACCAGCGGTGTTCTCGACGGCGAGCTCGATGATTTCATCGACGCGGAGATCCGGTGGCGGCGGTCGGTCGAGAACCAGGCGTGAGAGGGTTCTTCGGAGCTTTTGTCGACGCCTGGGATGTGTCTGGTTCCGGACTGGGCGGGCAAGCCTCGCCGCACCGTCCGGGCGCTCGTGGCCCGGCGAGACGATGAGCGCCCGGAGCCCGGAGCCCGGAGCCCGGAGCCCGGCGCTCCGGTTCCGGAGTTCCGGAGTTCCGGAGTTCCGGGGGTCTGGAGATCCCCCGTTTCCGGGACGGCATCCAAATGTCGCCTGCCTCTCGGGGAACGGACGGTGAAAAGACAAAGATCCGGCCGTGGTGGGAACGTCGGTGTGACGTAGGCCCGGCCGGCGGCTCGGCTCGGCTCGGCGTCGGGGAAGGACTCACCGGATCTCCTGACGCCATTGGCATGCCGGGTATACACGTGTAGAGTTCCGGGTAGTTCGCGGACCGTTCGATTTTTTAGTTTCGGTGTCTTGATCTGGTCCGCCTACTGCTTCACCCGATGGGATGTACGCCCGTGTCACCTGGTCGTTCACAATTGCGAACCGCTGTCGCGGAGGGAGTGCGGTCTGTGTCCCTGCACACGAATGCACACATGTATATGTGTGGAAATAACGGTGCAAATCCGGGCAAGATGGCCAGTCTCGCCGGTACGGGAACGCCGTGACCTCCCTGGCGCCTGCGGCGTCCGGCGCCGCAGGCGGCGTGTTCGACGGTGCGCCCACGATGCCCCTGCCCGTCCTTATGTACCACGGCGTCGGTGATTCGGTGAGTGCGGACTTCCGACGCTGGGAGGTCCCTCCCGGTGCCTTCGCAGAGCAGCTCGAGGCCCTCGTCGAAAGCGGCTACCACCTCACCGGTCTCACTGACGCGCTGGCGCATCCCACCCGCCGCCAGGTGGTGATTACCTTTGAGAACGGCTTCGAGGACTTCGTCACCACCGCGGTGCCCGCTCTGCGGGCGATCGGGGCCAGCGCTACCCTGTATGTGCCGACCGCCTTCGTCGGCCGGCGCGCCACCTGGCTGGATGGCTACACCGAGCGCAACCTCCCCCTGTTGGACTGGTCCGACCTCGCCGCGCTCGCCGGGGAGGGCATCGAGCTTGGCTCGCACGGTCACCGTCATCTGGAGCTCGACGTGGTGCCGACCGCTCTGGCGCGGTACGACGTCACCGCCAGCCGGCGGCTGATCGAGGAGAGAACCGGCCGGCGTCCGGACAGCTTCTGCTACCCCTTCGGTTATCACTGTGCGGCGGTGCGCCATGTCGTCGCGGCCGCCGGGTTCGAATCAGCCTGTGAGGTCGGATACCGCATTCATCAACCGACGCTGTCCCGGTTCGCCATCAGCCGATTGATCGTCAATCGGGCCGCTGGGGCGGCCGACATCCTTCGGCTCGTTTCCCAGGGGCATCGCGACGCCCTGCTCAGCGTCCGGCGAGGACTGCAGTCGGGGTGGCGGGCATATCGAGCGGCGCGCTGGCGGCTCGGCCGAGGCGCCTGACGACGGGGGCGCGGGAAACTGGAGTCCGGGGCCCGGCGGTTGCCGCGTGCTCTCTCACACGACCGCGAGCCGATAGCCCCGCTTGATGACGGTCTCGACCGCGCAGCCGGCTGGTCCCAGCGCGGTGCGTAACCGGGCGACGGTCATCTCGACCGCGTGTTCGTCGGTCAGCCCGGCCGTGCCCGTCCGGCGCAGCAGCTCGGCTCGGGACAGCACCCGGCCGGGACGCTCGGTCAGCGCGTCGAGGACTGCCGCGGTCCTGGGTGCGAGCATCACCGGCTCGCCGTTGACGATCACTGCCGCGCCCTGGACCCGCAGCACGTGCCCCGCGGCCTCGACGGTCCGCACCCGGCGACGCGGGAGCTCGTCGGACAGCGTGCGCACGAGTGCTCCGAGCCGGAACCGGTCCGGGGTCACCGTCGCCACGCCCTGCCGTTCGAGGGGGGCGGCACAGACCGGACCCACGCACACGGGTAGCACCTCGCCACGCAGCGCGGTCAACAGTTCGTCGAACTGTCCCATCTCCCGGGCGATCCGTAGCAGGCTCACCACGGCGGGCGCGCTGGTGAAGGTGACCGCGGAGACCCCGCCGGTGACGATGAGTTCGACCATCCGGCGGACCGGCCGCAGATCGTCCGGCGGTTCCCACCGGTACACCGGTATCTCGACGACCTCGGCACCCGCCGCGCGCAGTCCCTCGACCATGTCTGGCAATGGCTCGCCGTGTAGCTGCACCGCGATGCGCAGCCCGGCCAGGTTCTCCGTGAGCAGATGGGCGACGAGCTCGGCGCCGGATTCCGAGCGGGGCGACCAGCACTCGGTCAGCCCCGCGGCCCGGACGGCGCCGGTGACCTTCGGCCCGCGGGTGAACAGCCGGGCGCCGTCCAGCCGGTCGCGCAGCCGCTCGCCGAGCCCCCAGCCCTCGGCGGCCTCCACCCAGCCGCGGAAGCCGATTGCCGTCGTGGCGATCACCGCGTCCAGCGGCCGGGTGAGGCACTCCCGGGTCGCGGCGAGCAGCAGGCTGTCGTCGGCGAGCGGCACTATGCGCAGGGCCGGGGCATGGACCACCCGGGCTCCGCGCCGTTCGAGGAGGTTCGCGAGCTCGTCGCGGCGACGCGCGGCCGTGACCCCGACGGTGAAGCCGAGCAGCGGTGGCAGCACGGCGCTGACGGCCGGCTCCCTCGATGTCGCCGACGCCGGGAACGTCCCGGGTGCGCTGGTGGTTTCGGGCGGGCTGGTGGTTTCGGGTGTTCCGGCGGTCCCGGGTGCGCCGGACCGGTCGCCAGCGTCGGGCCGCCCGGGACTACGGATTGTCACAAGGCAACCTCCTGGCCTGGGGTCCCGCGCCGATCCCCCGGTCACCGCAGGATCGGCCACGGCCATGTCCACGCGCTTGCCGGTGTGCAACGCCGGTGTTAACCGGCACGGTTGCGTATTCACGACGTCCGCATCGAGCGTTCGTCGGGCATCTCACATCCCGTCGTGTCGTGGAGTGCATGCCTTGTAGCCGGACCGACCTGACTTCGAGTCGGCGTTGACATCCTGGGTTCGTACGGTTCTGGTCGTAGCGGGTGGCCGTTCGGACCGGCACCCATCGGTTCGGACGTGCGGGTGGTGCGCGGATGTCTTCTCGATCACTGGTGGTCGTCGGCCACGGCATGGTGGGGCATCGGTTGTTGGCGGCGCTGCGGGACCGCGACGTCGAGGGGCGATGGGATGTCACGGTCCTCGCCGAGGAACCTCGGCCCGCCTATGACCGGGTGGGCCTCTCGGCGTACTTCACCGGGGCGACCGCGGAGGACCTCAGCCTCGTCGAGGACGGATTCCTTGAGCACCCCCGGCTGCGAGTGCGTCTCGGTGAACCGGTCGTCGCCGTCGATCGGGCTGCCCGGACGGTGACCACCGGTGCCGGCCGCACCTACCGGTACGACGTGCTGGTGCTTGCGACCGGTTCCTACCCGTTCGTCCCGCCGGTACCCGGCCGGGAGGCCACCGGCTGCCACGTCTACCGCACGATCGAGGACCTGGATGCGATCTCCGCCTCGGCGCGCGGCAGCCGGACCGGGACCGGTGTGGTCGTCGGTGGCGGCCTGCTCGGCCTGGAGGCGGCGAACGCGCTGCGTAGCCTGGGGTTGGCCACCCACGTCGTCGAGTTCGCGCCCCGGCTGATGCCGGCCCAGGTCGACGAGGCCGGCGGGCAGACACTGCGAGCCCACATCACCGGGCTCGGGATCGGCGTCCACACCGACACGGCCACCGAGCGGATCGAGGCCGATGCCGACGGGCGGGTCGCCCGAATGGTCTTCGCCCGTCACCCCGAGGGGCTGGCCGGCCTCGACACCGACGTCGTCGTGTTCTCGGCGGGGATCCGCCCGCGGGACGCTCTGGCCCGCGAGTGCGGACTCGACGTCGGGGATCGCGGTGGCATCGTCGTCGACGAGGGCTGCCGCACCAGCGACGAGCACATCTACGCCGTCGGCGAGTGCGCCCTGGCGGCGGGACGGGTGTACGGGCTGGTCGCACCCGGATACGCGATGGCCGAGGTCGTCGCGGACCGTCTGCTTGGCGGCGACGCGACCTTCACCGGTGCCGACATGTCGACCAAGCTCAAGTTGCTCGGCGTCGATGTCGCGAGCTTCGGGGACGCCTTCGGGACGACTCCCGGTGCGCTGCCTATCACGTTCGCCGACCCGGTGGCCAAGGTCTACAAGAAGCTGGTGCTCTCCGACGACGCGCGTAGCGTCCTCGGTGGCATCCTCGTCGGCGACGCGGGGGAGTACGGAACGTTGCGGGCCATGGTCGGCTCCGCCGGGGTCGTGCCGGACGATCCCGCGCGGCTCATCCTGCCGGCCGGCGACGTCGCCGGGGCCGGCGGCTCCGGGGCCGGGGTGGCGCTCTCCGCCGGGGCGCAGATCTGCTCGTGCAACAATGTCACCCACGGTCAGATCTGCGCCGCGATCAGCGAGAATGGTCTTACCGACGTCGCTGGGATCAAGGGGTGCACCAACGCGGGCACGAGCTGTGGCAGCTGCGTGCCGATGCTCAGGACGATCCTCGGCCAGCAGCTCGCCGCTGCGGGCCTCGAAGTGTCGAAGGCGCTGTGCGAGCACTTCGACGTCAGCCGGGCCGAACTGTTCGAGATCGTCCGGGTGCGGGGGATCACGACGTTCTCGCAGCTGATCGCCGAGCACGGTCGGGGCCGGGGCTGCGAGGTCTGCCGGCCGGTGGTGGCCTCGATTCTTGCCTCCCTCTACAACGGGTACGTCCTAGTCGGCGAGCAGGCCGCCCTGCAGGACACCAACGACCACCTGCTCGCGAACATGCAGAAGGACGGCACGTACTCGGTCGTCCCCCGGCTGCCCGGCGGCGAGGTCACGCCCGAGACGCTCATCCTGATTGGCGAGGTGGCCCGGGACTTCAACCTCTATACGAAGATCACTGGCGGGCAGCGCATCGACCTCTTCGGCGCCCGGGCCGAGCAGCTGCCGAAGATCTGGAAGCGGCTGACCGACGCCGGACTCGAGTCCGGACACGCCTACGGCAAGGCGTTGCGGACGGTGAAGTCCTGCGTCGGGGAGACCTGGTGCCGCTACGGCGTACAGGACTCCACCACGTTGGCCGTCGACCTGGAGCTACGCTACCGCGGCCTGCGATCCCCTCACAAGATCAAAATGGCGGTCTCCGGCTGTGCCCGGGAATGCGCGGAGGCGCGGTCCAAGGACGTCGGGGTGATCGCCACCGAGCAGGGCTGGAACCTGTACCTGGGCGGCAACGGCGGTCATCGGCCCCGGCACGCGGAGCTGTTCGCCTCCGACCTCGACACCGAGACGCTCGTCCGCTACATCGACCGTTTTCTGATGTTCTATGTGCGCACCGCCGATCGCCTCCAGCGCACCGCGCCGTGGGTGGAGAGCCTCGACGGCGGCCTTGGGCATGTCCGTGAGGTCATCGTCGATGACTCGCTGGGCATCTGCGCCGAGCTTGACACGGCCATGGCTTACCACGTCGCGACCTATCAGGACGAGTGGAAGACGACGCTGGCCGATCCGGCGGCACTGCGCCGGTTCGCCTCGTTCGTCAACGCCCCCGAGGCGGCCGACCCCGACGTCATCCACGTCCTCGAACGCGGCCAGCCCCGGCCGGCCCGCCCGGCCGAGCGGGCGGCCCTCATCGCCGGTGCCACGCTACCCGTGGTGGCTGACCGTTTCCTTGCCTATCCAGGCTCCTTGCCTATCCAGAGGGACGAAACGGACACAAAAGCCTCTGGATAGGCAAGTAGGCGCATCACGGACGATTTGGAGGCCGCCATGATCTGGACCGACATCTGTGCCCTGGACGATCTGACTCCCGATCGCGGCGTGGCCGCGCTCGTCAACGGCGCCCAAGTAGCCATCTTCCGGCTGAGCGACGGTCCCGTGCTCGCCGTCGGCAACGCCGACCCGATCGGCCTGGCCAACGTGCTCTCCCGGGGTCTCGTCGGCTCCCGCGGAGACCGGGCCGTGGTCTTCTCGCCGTTGCACAAGCAGGCGTTCGACCTGGCGACGGGGGAGTGCCTTGATGCCGAGGGGGTGCGCATCCCCGTCTACCCGGTGCAGGTGCAGGACGGTCGGGTGCTGGTCGGCCCCGTCGCGGCGGCCCGGCCGGTCAGCTGAGGCGATCAGTCGGGCGATCAGCCGAAACGGTCGGCTACAGTGATCGGCCCCGAACGGGCTGGTCAGGCCGCACACTGGGAGAAAGCCGACGCGGGAGGGGACGAAGATGACCGGTGCGCAGACAGCCCCGGGCGGATGGGTGGCCCTTGTCGGTGGCGGTCCCGGGCGGGCGGATCTGATCACCGTACGCGGTCTACGGCTGCTCCAGGCTGCGGATGTCGTGGTGGTCGACCGGCTGGCTCCCCATGAACTGCTGGACGAGGTGCGACCCGGTACCGAGATCATCGATGCAGGCAAGGCGCCGCACGGTCACAACCTGACCCAGGACGAGATCAACGCGGTGGTCGTCGATCGGGGACTGCGCGGGTTCGGTGTCGTCCGGCTCAAGGGCGGCGATCCGTTCGTCTTCGGTCGTGGCGGCGAGGAGGCTCTGGCCTGCGCCGCGGCCGGCCTGCCCTGCGAGATCGTCCCCGGGGTGACGAGCGCCGTCGCGGTCCCCGCGCTCGCCGGGATCCCGGTGACCCACCGGGGCGTCACCCAGGACGTGGCCGTCGTCAGCGGCCACATCGATCCTTCGCATCCCGGTTCCACTGCCGACTGGGACGCGCTCGCTACCGGTCCGGGCACGGTCGTCGTGCTGATGGGCGTCGGGGCACTCTTTGAGATCAGTCACGAGCTGGTGAAGCGGGGCCGCCGGCCGGAGACTCCGACCGCGGTGATCCACGCTGGCGGGACAGCCGATGAGAAGATCATCATCGGGCCCCTGGTGGATATCGCCCAGCTTGCGGCCGAAGCCGCGATCAGTTCTCCCGCGGTCATCGTAATCGGAGATGTGGTTACGCTACGTGATCGCCTTGCAGGCGTGATAGGTACCGTCGGGGCGGTCCCAGCGTGGCCGGGCTCAAGAGACGTGACGGGCGGCGAGGACCGCCAGTAGCATCACGATCGCGATCAGCACGACGATCACCTGCGGTGACATCTGGAAGAAGTTCTGGCGCAGATACTCGCGCGAGGCGCGGCAGGTGGGACACCGGCCTTCGACCACTAGTCCGGCGCAGCGCGCGCAGACGAGATCCTCGCTGCCCATGGCGCCTCCTTCCCACCCGTGACGGATGCCATGATCGGGCGATCGTCGCACTTCCCCGGGATGGGGACAACACCCGGACGTTCCGGATGGAGCACGACCGCTGGCGACGCGCACGATCGACTTCCACGTTACGCCCGCGCACGGTGGCGTGCCGCTCCGTCAAAGGTCGATCGATCGGGCGGGCGGCGACCCGTCCGGGCTGTTCCCGGAGATTCCGGTCGGGCGTAACCTGCGGTCCCCGACCTTCGTCACGCCCTACCATGCGGCTACTGAAAGTCATAGGCGTGTGGGAAGGCGCAATGATTGTTTTGAGTTCCGTGAGCAAGCGGTACCCGAACGGCGACCGGCCGGCGCTGGTCGATGTCACCGCGGAGATCGGTGCCGGTGAGTTCGTCTTCCTCGTGGGTCCGTCCGGATCGGGTAAGACCACATTGCTGCGATTGCTGCTGCGGGAGGAACGAGCGACGTCCGGCCGGGTGCTGGTGGCTGGCCGTGACGTCGCGCGGATCCCGGACCGCGGGGTGCCCCAGTTGCGCCGGCTGGTCGGCTGTGTCTTCCAGGACTTTCGCCTGCTACCGAATCGGACCGTAACGGCGAACATCGCGTTCGCCCTCGACGTGGTCGGCCGTCCTCGGCATGTCGTGCGCAGCGTCGTGCCGGAGGCACTCGACCTGGTCGGCCTCGCGGAGAAGGCGGACCGGTATCCCGACGAACTCTCCGGAGGCGAACAGCAGCGGGTCGCGATCGCCCGGGCGTTCGTTGGCCGTCCTCGGATCCTGCTGGCCGACGAGCCGACCGGCAACCTCGATCCGAACACCAGCATCGAGATCGTGAACCTGCTCGACACTGTTCATCAGGCCGGCACCACCGTCGTGATGGCCACCCACAACGCGTCGCTCGTCAACGCGATGCGCCGCCGGGTGCTCGAGCTGAGCGACGGCGCGCTGATCCGGGACGAGGCTCGCGGGCGTTACAACCAGGATGATCTGGCGGTGCCGATGATTCCCCGGCCCCGGCCCAGGGTGCCGGCCGACCGGGTCCGCTGATGCGACCGGGTCTGCTGGCGTCGCTGCTGTGGACGGGCCTGCGCCGCAACCTGGCGATGACCTGTGCCATGATCATAACTGTCACGATCTGCCTGGCGTTGCTGGGGTCGGGCCTGCTCCTGCGGGCGCAGGTGCACACCATCGACGACTTCCTGCTCGACCAGATCGAGGTCGTCGTTGATCTCTCCGATGGCATCACCCCGGGCGAGCGGTCTGCCCTCGATGCCGAGATCGCGGCGGATCCACTGGTCGCCGACGTGCGGTACGAAAGCAAACAGCAGGTGTACGACCGTTTCCGCCGGGACTTCCGTGGATCGCCCGACGTCCTCGCCGGTGTCGGACCCGACGACCTGCCCGCGGCGCTACGACTCACGCTTACCGATCCGCGAGCGGCCCGCGACATCGTCGTCACCTACACCGGCCTCGACGGGGTGGAAGCTGTTCGCGACCAGCGCGGCCTGCTTGACCCGTTGTACCGGTTCCTCGACGCCTTCACCGCGGGCGCTTTCGCCCTCGCCGGCGTGCAGGCCCTGGCGTCCTTCGCCCTCATCTACACGATGATCCGGATCTCGGCGCACGCCCGGCGACGGGAGACTTCGATCATGAAGATGGTCGGTGCTTCCAACGGAACAATCCGGGCTCCGTTCGTCTTGGAGATCGCGGCGGTGGGGCTGGTTGGCGGGCTGCTCGCCACGGGCGTGCTTGCGTTGGCGAAGATCTACCTGGTGGACGGCCGGTTCGCGAAGCAGACGATGTTCCCCCTGTTCGGTTGGTCGGCGGTCTGGGAGACCGCGGCCGTCGTGCTGGGGGTCGGTGTGCTCGCCGCCGCCGTGATGGCTTCGGTGGCGCTCCGCCGTCATCTGCGGGTCTGAGGCGTCATCCGTCGCTCGGCCCCGGTTCGCTTCGATTCGAACTGGACATCATCCTCGATGAATACTTCCTTGAGATAATCTTCGGGTGACACCTCATATTGGCGTCCCTCCGGGCTCGTCCAGGTGAAATGTCCAGGCCTGGGCTGGCACACGGACCATCCCTTCTGCGTGGATTGATCGGGAGATGATGTGCCCGGCCGCCCCGGTCTTCTCGTAGCTCCTTGCTTGGCGTCACGCCTAGGCCGCTTTTCACCCGAGTGTTTCAGCCGGTGATGCCTCCGGCATTTTGGCCCGAGGTTCCGCTCGCTCGTCTGGCCACCTCGACGATGCGGCCTGGTATGATCAAGGTCGCAGTGAATGGAAGGCTGCTCGCATCCCGGAAAGACACATGTAGGGTTTCGAGTTCGGACATGACGAGCCAGGGCGGCCGAGGGAAAGCGACGCCGGCTGACCTCCAGAACTCGTCCTTCCGGCGGATCCATCAGTATCCGCCGCCATGTGCATCGGGGGTTCTCGGCCATCTCGCGAACGAGTCCGGCCGGTATCGGGCCATAACCGGGAAGTTCCGCCGGCCGTTCCGACATACCCAGCAGACAGGAAGCCGACACGACCACCTGCATCTCGATACTGACACGGTCACGATCCCGCCCCATCAGCAGGTCGTAGAAAACGTCGGCCCGACGCTGCTCGAGCCCGCGACCGTCCTGCGCACCGCCCGCTCTCCTCGCCAGAAGGTCCACTCGTCGAAACGCCGCGAGCATGCGGTCCGCCGGAAGCGAGGCCGAGATGCGGCCCATACCATCCGGCTCGGCCCGCACTGTCACCCGACGTGCCTTCGTCGCCCTGCGGCGACGCTGTTCCGCGCCCTGAGGGTCTACCAGCACCACACGCCGTCGAACGGCGGCCGCGAACGCTGCGTGGCTCGGCCGCCCACCCCGGCGCAGAACTGTCTCCGCCACGTCCGCGGCCTGGTCGTCCGACAGGTTGGCCGTCAGTCGTTCCAGCACGGTCAGCCGCTGGGAATCTAGCTCACCATGTTCCAGAGCAGTCAGCGCTGCCGGCATGCGGCGGACGACGCCGACCGCGAAACCCAACTGTTTGTTTCCCGCCGCTGATGACATTCTCAGCTCGGCGGCCAGTTCGTCTCCCGCGAACTCGTGAAATCCCCTGGCAACCCCGCTCTCATCCTCTTCCGTGGGCGGCCGTAGCTGCGCGAACCTCGCTCTCACGAGCAGCCGTGCCGCCTCCCAGCGCGCGATCTCCCGACCGATCTCCACATCTGCCCGGAGGCATCCGTCCGCGTCGAGTTCAGCTACACGATGACCATAAACCATCGATGAGTCCAGATGACGGGAAAGGGAACCACGGTCGTCGACTCCGGTATCGCGGGGGCCCAGGGCCTCTGCTTCCTCGCGCGGGCTGGACTCGCCTGAACTGGACTCGCCCGGACTGGACTGTGAGCCGGGCCGAAGCGATGAACCGGGTCTGGTCACTGGATGCATCATGCCGCCTGTCATGGGTGCGTAGAGGGAGCGGTTGGATCTGCCGGCAGGAATCGCCGCCGATCCGCCTGAACACTCTGGTCATCGAACGTGTGTTCGAGTATAGTACTCGCTGGCACCGTTCATCAAGTCCATCGTCATCAAGTCCGTCGTCTCGACGGCCGAGCAAGCTCGACAGCCGAGCAAGGAGTTGGAAGGTGCTGAACGCCCAGGTCGCGCCGCCGCGGCGGCTCCTCCGCGGGGCGCGCTGACGGCGCTCGTCGCCCTACGGAGCGCTCGGCGACGTCACCCGGGCCACGCTGGCGACCGACGATGGCGCTCACATGATCGATACCATGGGTGTCCTCGCGGTGGAGCCGGCGTGTCACCGACGCGGGAGGCAGGACGTAGGTTCGGAGAAGATTTCGCGAACGGTGTGGGAAGAGGGACAGGACAGTGCCGAGGGAGACGGGGCGCAGACTGATCGCGCAGAACAAGCGCGCCCGGCATGACTACGACATCCTCGACACCTACGAGGCTGGGCTGGTGCTCCGTGGCACCGAGGTGAAGGCGCTGCGGGCCGGGCGGGCCTCGCTCGTCGACGGGTTCGCCCAGATCAACGATGGTGAGATCTGGCTGCACAACGTGCACATCCCCGAGTACACCGAGGGGACCTGGACGAACCACGCTCCCCGCCGCAAGCGCAAGATGCTGCTGCACCGGGCGGAGATCGAAAAGCTGGTCGGTAAGACCCAGGAGGGTGGGCTCACGCTGGTCCCGCTCTCGCTCTACTGGAAGGACGGGCGGGCGAAGATCGAAATCGCGCTGGCGCGTGGCCGCAAGTCCTACGACAAACGGCACGCGATCGCGGAGCGGGACGCGGCCCGGGAGATCGGCCGGGCGATGGGCCGCCGAGCCAAGGGGCGCTACCTCTGACTAGCCAGCCGTCCATGACACCGTCCGTGGTGCCGCCGATGTTCCTGTCGACGTTTCTGTCGATGTTCCCGTCGTCGTTATCTCGTCGTCGTGCCGCGGATTCGCCGGTTCCGGCAGCATCCGGGTCGCCGTGACCGCCTCCGACGGCGACCGGCTGGCGCAGTTCGAGGCCCTGCTGAGCGCCCAGGGTAAGGCGGTGCTGGCGGCGGCGGTCGCGGCATTCGCCGAGGATGAGCGTGCCGGTGGAGGCGCGGCCCGGGAACTGGCTGTCGGTGCCCGCCTGCGCGCCGAGGGCGTGTCCCCCGCGCTCCTCGCCGCCGCGTTCACTCAGGCGGAGCTGAGGCGGCGCGCGATGGTCAAGTTTGCTCGGGCCGATCGGATGTTCTTCACCCGAGCCGGGTTGGAACAAGCGTCCTCGCAAGCGGCGGCCGAGCATCGGGCCGCGCGGTTCGCCGGTCTGTGCCGGCTCGCCGACCTGTGCACGGGGATCGGCGGGGACGCGTTGGCCCTCGCGCGGGGCCGGGAGATCATGCTCGTCGACCGGGATCCGGTTCATCTGCGGATGGCCGCGCTCAACGTCGCCGTCCACGCGGTCGAGGGCACGACGGCGCTGCCCACGACGGCGCTGCCCACGACCGCGCCGCCCACGGGATCGACCGTGCCGACGGGATGCCTCGAGACGCGCCTGTCCGACGTGCGGGAGGTGGACCTCTCCGGATGCGACGCCGTGTTCGTCGATCCGGCCCGGCGTGCCGGCGACCGTCGGTTGGTGTCGCGGGCGAGCGAGCCGCCGCTGGCCTGGTGCTTCGGGCTTGCCGACAAGGTTGCGGCCGTCGCGGTGAAGGCCGCGCCAGGGCTGGCGACGGAGCTGGTTCCCCCCGGCTGGGAGATCGAGTTCGTGGCCGACGGACGGGATCTCAAGGAGGCCGTGCTGTTTTCACCGGCCCTCGCGACCGCCCCGCGTCGCGCCACTGTGCTGCCCGGGCCGGGCGGCTCGGCGTCCCTGCGGGCCGGGGGAGCGCCGGTGAGCCTCACCGGGACCCCGGATCCAGTCGTCCCGGCGGATACGGGTCCGGCGGGTCCGGCGGGTCCGGCGGGTCGGGTCGGCGAGGCCGCCGGTCGGGTAGCGGCTCCGGGCCGGTTCCTCCACGATCCGAACCCGGCGGTCACTCGGGCGGGCCTGGTCGGCGAGCTCGGGCGGCGCCTCGGAGCCTGGCAGATTGATCCGATGATCGCCTTCCTGACCTCCGACGAGGCAGTGACGACCCCCTTCGCCCGCCTGCTGCGCATCGAGGCCGAGCTGCCCTTCGACGTGCGCCGGATCGCGGACCTGTTGCGGTCTCGTGAGATCGGGTCGCTGGACGTCCGGCGACGCGGCCTCGCCGGCGACGTCGAGGAGATCCGCCGCCGGTTGCTACCCCGCCGTCGTGATCTGATTCCCGCTGGACCGGCCGTCACCGTGGTAATGACGAGGCTGCGTGGAGCTCCCTGGGCCTTCGTCTGCACCCCGGTATCGGATGTCGGGGGTATCGGATGTCGGGGCGGTGGCGACCGACTCTCATGACCGACCGACTCTCATGCTCTCGTGACCGACCGACTCTCATGACCGACCGACTCTCATGACCGACCGATCCCGGTGGACGCCATCGGGGGCGAAACAGGAGTGACGTTCATGCGTGTTGCCTTCGTCGGACTGGGCACGATGGGATTTCCCATGGCCGGTCACCTGGTTCGGGCCGGGTTCTCCACCACCGCGTTCAATCGCACGGCCGCGACCGCGGCACGCTGGGCCGAGGAACATTCCGGCCGGATCGCGCCGTCGCCCGCCGCCGCGGCGACCGAGGTCGACGTCGTCTGCCTCTGCGTCGGTGCCGATGACGACGTCCGCGAGGTCGTCCTCGGTGCCGACGGGGTGCTGGGAGCGCTTCGGCCCGGTGCGATCATTGTCGATCACACGACGACCTCCGCGGAACTCGCGGAGGAGATCGCGGCGCGCACCGCCGAGGTCGGCGTCGGTTTCGTCGACGCCCCGGTTTCCGGCGGGGAGGCGGGTGCCATGGCCGGCCTGCTGAGCATCATGTGCGGTGGGGATCCTGAGACGATCGAGCGGGCCAGGCCGGTGCTCGCCGCCTACGGCGCGACCATCACGAGGATCGGGCCGGTCGGTAGCGGACAACTCGCCAAGATGGTCAATCAGATTCTGGTGGCGGGAGCCGTCGAAGGGGCGGCCGAGGCCATCAACTTTGCTATTGCCGCCGGTCTGGACACCGATCTGGTGCTTTCCGCCGTGGCCGGCGGCGCCGCCAACTCGTGGTACCTGGCGAATCGTGGTCAGACCATGGTGCGCGACGAGTTCGATTTCGGGTTTGCGGTCGACTGGATGCGCAAGGATCTGCGGATCTGCCTTGCCGAGGCGGGCCGGCGTGGTATCCCGCTGCCGATGATCGAGCTGGCTGAGCGGGATCTCGCAGCTGCCCAGGCGGATGGCGAGGGCGGTCTCGACACGACGGTCGTCATCCGGCAGCGGCGCCGTGCGACCAGGCCGGGTGGCGCGGGTGGCGAAGCCTCTCCGGCTTCCTGATCATGGCGCCGCAACGGTGCCGGTCACTGTGGCGATCAGGCAGCCGGTGACGGTACCGGTCGCCAGGACGAGCGGGACGATCCGGCCGAGATGGAGCAGGCACAGGCCCCCGATCAGGGCTCCGGCGAACATGGCGACGGGGCCGGCGAACCGCCGCGCCCGCCGCGCCCGCCGCGCCCCACCGCAGCCCGTTCCTCCGCCGAGCCGGGAGCCGATGATGATCCCGGTCAACGTGCTGGTCAGCACATTCGTCGGGATGTCCGGAACGGCCATCCGCCGAGCCGTCGCGTGCTGCAGGCCCATCGCGAGGGCCAGCGGGAGGATGACGGCATAGGGCCGGGCCCTGGGGATATCGGGGATCTCGGGTTCCGTACCGAGTCCCTGGGTGACCAGCGTGGCGATCAGCGCGCCGGCCATCAGCCCGGTCTGCGCGGCCATCGCGATGATCAGCCACGAGAAGCGACGACCGCCGATTATGGTCACCGTGCCGATCCGTCCGGCGATGACGGCTCCGGCCAGGAAGCCAGCCAGGGCCAGCGCAGACAGGTCGGCGGACAGGCCCGGGGCCCCGGCCAGCGCAAAGGCCAGCAGGACGACGTTTCCGGTCATGTTGGCCACGAACACCCGGCCGAGTCCGAGAAAACTGACCGCGTCGACGAGACCGCTGAGGATCGCCAACGTCACCAGCAGAGTCGGCAGCCGCCGACGCTGGTCGGGGGACGGTCGCATGGGCACAGTTTCACCGAGCGACGGCCCGTGCGGCGGAAGGCGGGAACTCCCGGCGCCTCTGATCTCGGCGGCTCTGATCTGATCTTCTGATCAGATCAGAGCCGCAACGGACGGACCGGAGCCGCGGCGAGCGCGGGAGTGCTCCGCCAGTCGACCCCGGGAACGTCGATGTAGAGCTCGATCTCGTTGCCATCCGGGTCGAGGATGTACAAGCTGTGGGTGACCGTGTGATCCGACGCGCCGACGATGGTCACATCCGCGTCGTGCAGACGGGCGAGCACCGCGCGCAGCTCGTCGTCGCTGTCGCCAACCTTCAGCCCGAAGTGGTACAACCCCACCCGCCGGCCCTGGGGTATGGCCGCCGCGTCCTCGCCGACCTCGATGAGGAGCAGCTCGTGGTGGGTGCGTCCGGAGGAGAACGCGGCGGCGGGGGCCCGCAGTGGGTTGCCGTCCGCGCCCGCCGGGTCGGGAAAGATCTGCCGCCAGCCGAGTACGTCCCGGTAGAAGGCGCTGGAACGCTCGATGTCCCGGACGTAGAGGACGAGATGTCCCAGTTCCTTGATCTCCACGGTGATCTCCCGAGGCGCTGGTCGTCTGGTAGCCGTTATCCATACAACAACTCCGTACAACGACGTTGCCCGCGACGGCATGCCCACGGGGCCGGGCCGTCGTGACGCGCGCCCGCCACGGCCGCCACGGCCGCCACATCGGAAACCCGTTGGTACGCGGGGTGCCCGACGTGGGAACATGGAGCCGGCGTCCGAGCGTTGGACGCAGTGACGCGCGCGATGGGTCGGGTTGGCAGGAGCGTCTGTTGGCTGGCGTCTGCGTCTGCGTCTGCGTCTGCGTCTGCGGTACACTGAAACGTCATAACTGATCAGAACTTGGGGGTGACCGGCTTCGACTCCGGACGTCGAGGCAGGGGAAGCGGGCCGAGGATGAGCGGTTATCTCGTTAACGATCCGTTCAGAACAACAGCTGCCAACAAGACGCAGCCCACTACCCCCACTTACGCGCTCGCCGCTTAAGAGGGACTAGGTAGTCGTCAGTCTGGGAGAGCCTCCGGCCCAGAATCTGACGTCGCTAGGAGGATCACCGGCTGACCTGGTCGCGGGGTCGGTCGGGACATCAAACAGCGACTGAGCCTATGTCGGCTTGCCTGCGTGTCCGACGAGGCTGAGAAACAAGTAGCAGGATGCGCCCGGAGAAGCCCTGTGTCGGGGCCGGAGGACGCGGGTTCGATTCCCGCCACCTCCACCCATGTAGGCATTGCGCGAACCGCTCCCTTCGGGGGCGTTGTGGCTGGTAGGACGGCTGCGGCGCCCCTGTAGGGGGCGGGGGACGTGGCTGGTTGGGTCGGCTTCGGCTGGCTGGTGTCTACGTTGGCGACGTCCCTTGGAGCGTCGGGTCCGAGGACCTTGAAGATCGGTGTGAGCCGGTCAGGTCCGGTGATCTTGACTTCGGCGACCAAGGCTTCGATGAGGGCCTTGCGCCCGAGGTCGTCGCCTGTCTCAATGATCATTTCGATGTGTCGGGCGACTGCGCGAAGGCTGGAGCGGGCCGGCATGGCGGGTTCGTGGTCGATCTCTTCGGTGAGCTCGGCCTGCCGTTGCCGGAGCTGCTGCTGCTTGGTGCGTAGTGCTTCGAGGCGTGTGGCGAGTGTCTCGTCGTCGAGGGTACCGCGCTCGAAGGCGCCCATGTAACGGTCGATGGCCTGGTCGGTCTGGGTGAGTTCGGTCTCGATGGTGGCGAGTTCGGCCGCGTGGTCGGATCGGGCGTCGCGGTGGCTGCGCTGGGCTTTGGTGACGGCGTCGGCGATGAGCTGCTGGTTGTCGCGGTAGAAGCTGGCGAGGGCGGTGAGCACGGCGTAGTCAACGGCGTCGGCGTCGAGGCGGGGGCATCGCATTCGTGGCGGTTGTAGCGGTTGCGGGTGTGGCAGGTGTAGTGGCGGTAGGTGTGGTTGCGGCCGGTCGCGCGGGTGCCGATGAGGGCTGTGCCGCACTGGGGGCAGCGCATCCGGCCGGTGAGGTAGTAGTCGGAGGGGTTGGAGGCCCGGCGTGAGATCGACTCGCTGCGTTCGGTGAGGATCTTCTGAGCGGCGTTGAACGTCTCCTCGTCGATGATCGGTTCGTGGGTGCCTTCGACGGTGATCTCGCGGAAGGTCAGTTCACCGAGGTAGATCCGGTTGTCGAGCATGCGCAGGATCTGGTTGGCGGACCAGGGGCCGCCGACGGTGGTACGCAGGCCGCGCCTGTTCAGGGCGCTGGCGATGGCCTTGGTCCCGAGGCGGTCGCGGACGTACAGGTCGAAGATCAGT
The DNA here is from genome assembly GCF_977971845.1 of Frankia sp. CeCAU1. Classification (NCBI taxonomy): domain Bacteria; kingdom Bacillati; phylum Actinomycetota; class Actinomycetes; order Frankiales; family Frankiaceae; genus Frankia; species Frankia sp. CeCAU1. Next base: position 34,275 of record NZ_CDWWXA010000039.1, read on the forward strand.
CGGACGATCGTGGCTTCGGTGGCATCGATGATGAGCTTTTTGGCGATCTTGTCGACCTGGTAGCCGAAGGGGCGCCGTCCGCCTTTCCACAGGCCCTTGGCGGCCTTGCGTTCCATCCCGGCGATGACCCGGTCGATGATCATGTCGCGTTCGAACTGGGCGAACATCGCCAGTATCTGGAGGAGCATGCGGCCGATGGGGGTGGCGGTGTCGAACGGCTCCGTGGCTGAGCGGAACACGACCCCGGCCTGTTCGAGTTCTTCGAGGAGATCGACGGTGTCGCGCAGGCTGCGGGAGAGCCGGTCGACGCGGTAGACGAGCAGGACGTCGATGAGTCCGTTGCGGGCGGCGGCCAGGGCCCGCTGGAGGTCCTTGCGTTCGGTGGTGGCGCCGGAGGCGTCGTCGGCGAACCGCAGGGCGACGATCCAGTTGGGTTGGGAGTCGACGTAGGAGCGCAGCCGTTCTTCCTGGGCCTCGATCGTGTAGGGCTGGTTCTCGTCGTCGGTGGAGCGGCGCAGGTAGATCCCGACCCGGACGATCTCGGGTTGCGCGGCGACGGCCTGCTTGGTGCGTTTCGCGGTGGTACGGCGCGCGGTCGAGCGCGGCATGGTGAGGTCCCTTCCTTCCCGGATGGGGTGTGCTGAGGTGCTGCGGTCGGCCTATTCCTGGGGCCGCCGGTGTCGGTTTCCCCAGCGGCCGGCGGGTCGGACCGGAATCCGGCAGCAGGCTGCTCCGGGCGGGTCGACCTGGATGATGGCGGCGTGGACTGAGAGGAAGGAAAGTGCTTTTTCCTGCTGTTCTGTCAGGGACCAGCACCCGTGGTCGGTGCCGTGCCGGAGATAGAGGACAACCGGCACGGCACCGGGAACGTGTGTGGAGTTCGACCCCGTCTTCAGGGTGGACCGTCGGGCTGAAAATGGGCGTAGCATACCGACCCTTCTTTCTGGATTTTCGAAGATGGTTCACGTGAAGGGAGAGCCGGCCCGGGTGTCAGCCTGTCTTTTTCGGCACCGTGTTCGGTGCCCCTCTCCTTTCCCACTGTAGGACAAGTTCGGCCAGAGCGGACACTGCCGCGTCGTATTCCTCGGCGGTCATATCTACGGTCTCGATGCGTTCGATTTTCACCTGGCGGGCAACGTCCCGCCGTCCGTAGAAACGCGCCCCGGAGCTTTCTGCGACCGGACGGTGCATTCCCTCCCCGTTTCGGGGTGAGGAGGCCGTCACGGCAGCACCTCCAGACCGCCGTGCCGCGATCCGCGGGCCAGGCCGCTCGGCCGGATGAAACGAGAACCGTGCCGCGGTGGTGTCGTCACGTCACCGCCCGTGGCTTCCGCTGTCATTTCCCGGCTCACCTGTGGGGGCGGCGGGGAACTCCCAGGGCGGCAGATGCGGGCTGATGATCGCGGTTTCGGGGGTGGCGAGGAGCTGGGCGCGGAAGAACGTGCGCCCGTCGATGATCGGCTGGTGGGCGTGCAGGCAGATGATCCATTGCTCGGGTGGGACGGGCTGGCCGGCGTGGGTGCGGCCCCAGACGGTGGCGCCGGTGTAGACGGGGTTGGCCAGAACGCGGGCGACGTTGGTGGAGGTCAGCTGCCACGGCCGCCCGGTGGCAGGGCTCACCAGCGGGACCAGACGGTGGTTGTGGACGGTGCGGAGGCGGGTGGCGATGCCGCGGGGGGTGAGCTCGTCCTCGACACGCCACTGGTAGATCGTTCCGATGATGTAGGCGGGGCCGGGGGCGATGACGAGGCGGATGCCCTGGCGCACCCGCCCGTCGGTGCCGAGTTCGGTGATGCGGCGGGGCCGGTAGCCGAGGGGGACGGGTCCGAGGTGGAAACCGGCGCGGACCAGGTCGATCTGGGCGGCGCGGGCCCGTTCGGTGGTCCAGGCGTGATGGTCCGCGAGCAGGAGTGCCTGCCGCGCGGCACGGGTGGTGCGGCGGTGGGTCAGGCGCCACCACCAGCTGGGCCGGCCGGCCGGCGTGGGCGGGGCGGGCGGCAGCGTGGGGATGGGCAGGTGGTCGGACATGCGGGGCTCCAGCCAGAGCGAGAGCTGGCCGGGGCGGCGTGAGCACACCCCGCCCCGGCCAGGGGAGGGGTGGTCTAGG
>NZ_CDWWXA010000040.1:0-1944 GCF_977971845.1 Frankia sp. CeCAU1
CAGCAACGCCGCCCCCGCCGGCACCCGGCCATGGCGCACCGCTATCCCCGGGGTGTCGAGCAGCCCGAGCGTCCCGACCGGCACCGCGGCCACCTCCACCGCCCCCAGGCCGGCCCGCGTCGTCCGCCACCAGGCCAGACGATCCCGCCCCCGCACCGGCACCTCACATTCCAACCGGGCAAAATGCTCGTCCTCCCACCGGCCCACGGCCAGAACCTCCCTCCGACGTGATCGCGACACGGTGGTCGCTGTCTTCATAGACGGGCAGTCCCCATTTGCCGATGACACAGGATCGCCAGGTCATAGGTTCTCCGGACAGTAGGAGTGATGAAAAGGCACCCCGAGGCCGGGAAACAGAGAACCGATTCCCTATCTCAACCAGCCCCGGAGGCCATGCGAAGAACCTAACGCCAACCGGCAATCGGAACGAGTCGCGTAACGCAGTAGTTCACCTGACACGCCACGTCCAACTACCACGCCCCGTGGTAGTTGGACGATCTACTGGACCTGCATGAAGTCGGCAAGCTCGCGTAGCTCCGAACTCAGCCTTCGCTTCCGGGAAAGCAGAACCGTACTCAGGACGTCCTTACCCTTGCGCTGGTGTCGCAGCCATTCCGGCGCGGTACGAAGCAGCAGCGTCAGCACACCGACCGCATCCCCGAAGTCACGAAGCGCTGCATGCGCAGCGGCCACATCGAGTAGATGACGGCTGTAGTTGTCCGACCGCCGCCGCTTCCCTGCGCCGTCGCGGACATCCTCCGCTATGCGCAGCACCCCACGCGGATCATCAGCGATGATCAGCGCCTCAGCCCGCTTCATCCGCACGACATTCGGATTGAACGTCGTGAAATACTGATGGTGCCGGCCAGTAATCCCCGACCCGGTGATCCTGGACGCGGCAACCTCGGCAAGCGACAAAAAGTCATCCGACGCATCGACTCGATTGTTCCGCACCGCCGCCGCCGAACCACGCAGCAACAACCATCCCCACGCCGACAGCTCCGCATCACTCGCCACCGACAGGCGCGGCTCCACCCGCGACGCCGTCTCGCGAGCAAGCCGCTCCGCGTCATCGAACCGCCCCTGACGCACAAACAGCCAGGACTGTGAGATAGCACCCGCCGCAGCCGTCAGCCGATCCCCGGAATCGAGAGCATCCCGCATCGCGTCACGAATCGCCGCATAGGCAAGATCGTATTGACGTACCTGAGTCAGAAACCAGCCCGCGACCTGGAAAATCTCCGCCCGCAGCCGCGCCGCCTCCCGACGATCACCCTCATTCTCCGCACCATCGACAAGCCCGTGACTTTCCTCGATCATCACCGGCAGCATCGCAGCCACAGCGCCGAAGTCGTCGGACTGGTAGACCCTGATCGCGTTTGACAGCGCATCTCGAAGCCGAGACTGCGACTCCTGCGCCGATCCACCTACCGGTGACCGCGAAACGCCGACGAGGCCGACAGCAGGCGTGAGAACCTGGCGTAGCGGCAGCAGATTCAGCTTCTCGTCTTCCGTTGCATCAGTCACTGGCCCAGGTGAACGTGCCCCGAACAGCGACGACGTCTCCGTATCCAGCGCACGGGCCAACGTGCGCAGCGTCTCGATCCGCGCGCTTCCACCCTGCTCGATCTTCCGCACCGTCGACACGCTCAACCCAGCCTCGTCGGCCAACCCCTCTTGAGAGAAGCCACGCCGCAGCCGGAGAGCCCGAAGACGAGCGCCCGGATCGTCCACCACTCCGCACCCCTCCCCGAACGTGCCCGTAATCAGGGTACGTGCACCTACAGCGCAACCCACCGACCTGCACAAACAGACCATACAAAGATCGTCGCCAATGTTCTCTTCCTTCTCAAGGGCGGCCTTCGGCCGCCGCGTGTGACCTGTCGCACGCGCCGCGCGTCGCCGTGCGTGCCGCGCCTACGGGATCGCCGCACCCGGCCGGGG
>NZ_CDWWXA010000040.1:2459-29126 GCF_977971845.1 Frankia sp. CeCAU1
ACCCCGGCCGGAGCGTCGCCCCGTGGGCGCGTCGGCCCGTCGGCGCGTCGGAGCGTCAGACCCCCCGCCAGAGGGTCCGTGACGATCGGCGGTGAGAGTGCCGCTGGTCCGCGCCGGTGCTCCAGGAGCCGCGCGACGTCCGCGAGGACGGTGCCGTTGCTGGTTGTTGGGGCTCCGCCCCAAACCCCGGCCCTCACTCTGGAGGAGGGGGAGGGGCCGCGTACGTCCGCTGATCGCCTCCGCCGCCCGGACCCCCAAGGGGCTACGCCGGAACCTCCCAGCCGGGCAAGGGACGCGCCGCACCCAGCACGGTACGGGCCGTCGGCGCCCTTGCCCGGCCGGAAGAACCCGACGTAGGGCGCAGCCGCCCGACCGACGGAGGAGATCAGCTCAGCCCGGGGTCCGTGAAAGATCAAAAACCGGGTCGGGTGGCGTTGCAGCCACCCGACCCGATCCTGATCATTTCTTAGGTGAACAGCGAGTCGACGAGAGCGCAGCCCACCGGATCGCCCGTATCCACGCCGTCACGTACTGCAAGGACGCGGATCCCCGTGCGGCGCAGCATGCCCAGTACCGCCATCCGCCCCGCTTCAGTGGTGGCCAACCGGTCGATCGTGTCGACGACCACCAGGTCGTAGGCGCCGGAGTGGACGAGCCGGACGACCGCCGCCCACTCATGCAGCCTGTCAGCGGTCTGGTAGACCGTCCCACCGGCCTGCCAGGCCCGTGCCGAGCATGCCGCAGCGAACACCGCTCGCTGATCATCCCGCTCGGTCACGCTGACGTCCTGACGAACGAAGTTCAACGCCCGCGCCAGCCCCGGCATCACGCATCCTCGCCGGATGCGAGGCAAGCCGACACGCCGTCCGACGCCTCAAGCAGACCGAACCACACCGCATCAAGGACCGCGAGGCTGTTCGTACTCGTCACGACGCCGATCATCGCGGACAGGTCACGCAGCGCCGACGCCGCGGCGCGAGGTACGAGGTTCCCGGGCGGACCGGCAAGCGGACCGTCGTCCAGCTCAGCCGCCACCAATGCCAGCGCCTCACGCACCCTGACAATCAACTGATCAACGAGGTAGGCGCTCTGCCGCACCGGATCATCTGGCATAGTAAACATAGGTTCCGCTCCTGGTCTGGCAGGTTGTGGGACTCAGGCCCGGATCGGTGTTCCCGCACCGGTCGGGCCGCTTTCGTTGCTGTACCTACATCATCGCAAACTTTGTATAGGTTGTTGAAGGCCGGAAACGGCGAACGGCCGGCAACCCCAGGCGAGGTCACCGGCCGCCGCACGGTCGCGGGTCTTGCGTTACTCGCTCTTTGTGATCTCTCGCTCGTCTTCCGATCGGTTGCCGTGCCAGATGGACGCATACGTAGCCTGTACCGCCAGATCGGCCCACCAGGTAGCCGCCTCACGATCCGTGCTCATAGCGTCGACACAGACCCGCATGCCGCCCGGAAACACGAGTACCGGCCGACGGACCTGGAAACCCGGTATGACCGGCGGCATCTCGACTGCCGGAGGTTCCGCCGGATGCGCCATCAGCACCACACTAAGATCCGAACGCATGCTGTCCGGCAGCCGAGACTCACCATCTGAGATCATGGGCATAGGTCACGTTCCCTTCCAGGAGGGTGCGAGATCAAGGCCCTGGCGGAGAGGGTAGGAGCTCACCGCCAGGGCCGCCTATTGGGGCACCCCAAGATTAGCGAGATGCTTGGGGTGCCGCAATAGGCTGTAGCCCATGGGCGAGAACGACCTGTGGACGACGGGCGATATTGGACGACGCCTCGGCATCACGGCCGAGCGTGCCCGCCAGCTTTCCCACCGCCCAGACTTCCCCGCACCGCATATCGATCAAGGTACGGTCCGTCTCTGGCAACCCGCCGACGTCGAGACATGGATCACGCAGTACCGACCGGCAGCCGCCAAGAACCAGCCGCAGCCCTAGACCCCAGCCATGCCGAGTCGTTGCACTTAAGGAAGTGATCTAGGTCACATCTTTCGGTGTACCTCGCGAAGTTAGTGCACCGGCATCCCCACCAGCCCGAACCTGCACGAGATCGCCCAGGGCCTCGCCCCCGACACCCGGGTGGTTTACGTGGACAACGACCCGATCGTGCTCACCCACGCCCGCGCGTTGCTGACCAGCACCCCGCAGGGGCGCACCGCCTACCTCGACGCCGACCTGCGCGACCCTGACGGGATCCTCGCTGCCCCGCAGCTACACAGCACCCTTGACCTCACTCGGCCGATCGCCCTGTCCGTCGTCGCGATCTTCCATTTCATCCCCGACGCGGATGATCCCTACGGGATCGTGCGTCGGTTCCTCGACGCGTTGCCGTCGGGTAGCTACCTTGTCCTCACCCACGGCACCGGAGATTATGATCCGGACGCGGAACGGGCGGCGGAAGCCTACCGGCAGAAGGGGATTTCGGTGCAGCCCCGCAGCCGATCCGAAGTCGAACGTTTCTTCGACGGGTTGGAGCTGGTCGACCCCGGGGTTCAGGCCGTTCACCGCTGGCGGGCCGACGGCAGCGCCGTCGAGGAGCTGACCGAAGCGCGGGTCAGCATCTACGGCGGTGTTGCCCGCAAGCCGTAACACGCCATCCGGCAAGCAGAGCACTGATGCCCGGTGGCCTCGCCCAACCGGTCACAGCGCGGCGGTGGGACTGAGCCGGATCGCGGACAGCCTTTATGGTCCGCGTCGATGCCCATACAGTGAGCGCCTGATCAAACGTGTGCCCGGCTGGAGCGATCCCGCCTACGGCTGCGCAGATCGTCCTGTTCCGCGCGCACCCACCACGCCATCACGGCCGTCCGCCCGTGCCCGAGGAGTGAGAGGAGCAGAAGGCACGCCGCAGCGACCGGTCAACTGTCCCGGTCCCTGATCAGTCGTTGCCGCCTGTCGTGCGGCGGGTGCTGAGCAGGCGCTCTTCCAGCCAGGCCCATCCTTCGGGGCGACGGTGCCAGCGGTGCCAGTCCCACAGCACCCCGTGCACCCGCGGGCCCTGTTTGATGACCGCCAACACCGCGACGCGGGTGCCTTCGGAGACAACCATCTCGGGGAACTCGCGAACCGCGCCGTCGACGGTCCGGAACGATATGCCGCCGCTGCCGAACGGACCGGCGACCATGTCAGCCAGCTCCCCGACCGCTCCTTCGACGCGCGGGATCTCGACGGTCGCCGCCCCTCGACGGGGAACGTCACCGATCGCGACTAGCTCCCCCGTGTCGTGGAACCATTCCAGGTGCGCGACCCTCGACGCGAGGGCAGCAGCGACCGGGTCGGGCACCTGCCAGTTACCGAAATTGGTGATGAAACTGGTCGGGCGCCGCTCGTCGGCAGCGAGGAAGTCGTTGATCCCCCAGATCTCGACGTCCGCGCCTGCGACGGGCAGATGGGAAAGTGGTCCCCCACCGGTATTCGCGGTCACCCTGCCTCCTCACGGCGCCGTTGCTCGATCCTCAGTTTGCCAGTTGCCAAAGCACGTTCCGCGCCGCCCCTGCCGCGATGCGTTCCGGCCGGGTCGCGAGTCTGTTCTGGCGACCGTCGTAGGACGTCGTAGGACGCCGCCCGGCCCGAGACGCCACGGAGGACACCATCTTCGCCCGCTTCGACCAGGTGTCCGATGATGCCGCTGAGTGCCGGTTCTGCGCCGAGGTGTAGAAATGCGCTGTCTGCCCAGGACAGTCCCGGGGCGTACTCCTCGGCCGTGAAGGCGGTGGCGCGGCTGCCCCGGGCTCGGAATCGGGGGGTTATGCCGGACTCATCCGCTCTTGATGTCCTGATCGGGCTCGCGTTGCTCTTTGCCGCGTTCAGCCTCGCAGTCTCCCGGATCAACGAGGCCGTGCTCGCTCTGTTCCGCTACCGGGGGCGCCAGCTGGAGGCCGAGCTGCGACGGCTGCTCGGCGGTGACCGGCCCGCCGAACCGTCCGATCCGGGGGCGGACCCGCCCGCGGATCGGACGGACCTCGTCGCCGAACTGTTAGACGGGCCGCTTCGGGCCATGCGTGCCACTGGCCGCGACACCTCCCTGCCGGCCATGGCCGACCATCCGCCGGTTTCCGGGACCTGGGCCTCGGTGCGCCGCGCGCACACACTGCGGTTGCCGTCCTACCTGCCGTCCACCGCCTTCGCTCAGGCGCTGCTGGACCGGGTCGACCCGCCCGCCCGGGCCATGCTGTCCCAGCTCCGCCCGGACATCCTGCCTGACCACGTCCCCGACGAGGCCAGGGCCGCGTACCGGCGGGCCTACGACGGTGCCCGGCATGCCCTCGGGGAGAGGTCCGCCCAGGCCCTGTACGACGCGATGCCTGTGGATCACCCCACCGGGCGGGTCGTGGCCGCCGCGCTCGCCGCCGCCACCAGGGCCGGAGCCGTGGGAACGATGGAGGACGGGCTCGCCGCGATGCCCCCCTCCCCGGCGAAGACCGCGATGACCACAGCGATAGTCCAGGCCGGCGGGGACCGCGAGAAGGTCGTCATCGAGCTGGCCCGGTGGTACGACGACGCGATGGATCGCCTGTCCGGGTGGTACAAGCGGCGCATCGCCGTCTTCCTGCTCGGCTACGCGGTCCTGCTGTCCGTCCTGTTCAACCTCGACGCGATCGGGCTCGCGCGGGCGTTCTGGCAGGACGGCACCGTGCGGCAGGCGGCCGTGACCGCGGCCCAGGCCGAGGTGGGCTCATCCGGCGAGGCGGACGGGAGCTCCGCCGGGAGTTCCGCGGGGGATCCCGCCTCCGGCACCCGCCTCACCTCCGACCAGCCCATGGTGGGGGACGCCACGGAACAGGTGATCAAGACGGTGCGCGACGCCTCGGGGCTCGCCTTCCCGATCGGCTGGGTCCACAACTCCGCGGGCCGCGACGACCCACGGGAGGTTCCCGACTCCGTTGAGGGGTGGCTCCTGAAAATCGCCGGCATCGCGATCGCCTGCTTCGCGCTCACCGCCGGCGCCCCCTTCTGGTTCGACCTGCTCGGCAGACTGGTGAACATGCGCGCCACCGGCCCCAAACCCCGGGCCGCCAACGGATAGATCAGGGCCCTTCCGTCGGCGGGCCGGCTGGCGCCGGCACCGGCACCGGGTGGATGCCGAGCTGGTCGAGACGTCGCACCAGCGCGTCCAGGGTCGGCCGAGGATGCCGGTAGAACTCCGAGCCGCGGATCCGGAAGAACGTCCAGCCGAGCCGTTCCAGGATCCGCTGGCGGCGCAGATCCGCCTCCCACTGGTCGGGCCCGTGGAAACGGTCACCGTCGCATTCGACCGCGAGGCGGGGGCCGCGGCGCCCCACACCCCCGGCGGTGGCTCCTTCGGTGACGGCTTGCTCGGCGCTGGCTCGCGCGGTGGCGACCCCCTCGACGACCAGGTCGATCCGGTAGCGCCCGACCGGATGCTGGGGGCGCACCCGGTAGCCGCGGGCGAGGAGCTCGCGCAGGACGGCCCGTTCGAACTCGCTCTCGCAGCGATCGGCCAGATCCGCGTCGAGCCGTCCGGTCTGCCCGGCGTACATGTACTCGATCAGCTGGCGCCGCACATCGTCGTCGCGCAGCGTGGCCGGGTCGACGCTGTGGAACACCCACATCTGGTTGCGTGCGCGGCTCGCGGCCACGTTGACTCGTTGCTGGTCGCGGCGGCGGGTGGCGGCCGAGCGGTTGTCGTCCGCGACGACGGAGATGAAGATGACGTCCCGTTCGTCGCCCTGGAACTGGTACGGGTCGCCGACCCGCAGGTCGCGGCGGGAGAACTCGCGCTCCCCGAGTCGTTCGACCAGGGTGTGTTCGATGAGGCGGGGCTGGCCGGCGCCGAGCAGGGTGACCACGCCCATGCTCATCCCGTCGTAGGCCGGGTCGGCGCAGCAGGCGAGGACCCGCTCGACGAGGGCCTGCGCCTCCGCTGGGTTCGCGTCGCCGAAGCGGGTCTGCGACCGGGCGCCCCCGGGGACCCGGACGGGTCGCAGCGGCGCGCCGAGGGCGAGCTCCGGATCCTCCCGCAACGGCAGGATCTGCTGGTCGTAGAAGCGGTTGGAGAAGCCGATGATGTCGGGCAGGCAGCGGAAGTGCTCCTTGAGCACGATGGTGCGCGGGAAGACCCGGGCCGCGGTGTCGTAGAGACTCGCCTCCACGTCGAGCAGCGAACGCTGGGCGACGTCGGGCAGGTGCGCGTCGATCAGGGCATGCACCTTGGCCCGTTCGATGCCGACGGCCTCCGGGCTCGTCTGGGCGTCGTCGCCGACGACGACGGCCTTGCGGCCCAGGCTCAGCACGCCAAGGGCCAGTAGGTCGCACTGGCTGGACTCGTCCACGATGACCACGTCGAACAGGTCGTCGGCGCCCGGGTCGAAGCTCTCCATCACCCGGTGCGTCGGCATGATCCACACCGGCACGGCGCCCATCGCAGCCCGCATGTGGGCCCGGGCCTCGGCACGCCACCGCGGGGCGTACTTCCCGGTGCCCTTCCCGATCCGGTCGAGTGCCTGTACCCAGCCGGTCAGCGCCCGGCGCTGGGAGTCGCCGAGCCGCTCCGCCAGGCCCAGCCGGGCGGAGCGACGCGCAGTCTCCAGCACCAGGGCGCGCACGTGCCGCGAGGCGTCGGCGAGCTGACGGCCGAGCGTGGTGAGGTCGCCGTCGGAGTGCAGGTCGTCGAGCCAGGTCTGGGCCTGGCGCCAGCGCCACGCCTCGCTGGCCCGCACCGCCTCGCCGCAGCTCGACGGGTCACCCTGTCCGGTGAGGATGGCGTCGGTCCACAGTGGCGCGACCGCGCGCAGCCGGGCCGCCAGCCGGTCCCGGCGTTCCACGCCGGGGCGCAGCGCCGCCAGCCGGGCGCTCTCGTCGAGCAGCGCCGTCCAGGTCGCCAGGTCCCGCCTGGTCAGCGCCTCGTGCAGGTCGGCCCACACCCGGCCGGCCCGCGGGCTAAGGCCTCCCTCGGCGAGCGCCCGTTCTACCTCGGCGAGCGCGCCGGCGATCTCCTTCTCGCGCCGTCGGCCGGTCGCCGTGGCAAGCAGGCCGGCGAGGTGGTAAAGCGTCTCCGGGTCGGAAGGCGTCGTCGTGACGGGATGGTCGGTGGGATGGCCGGCGGGGAAGACAGCGCGCAGCCGGGCGGACAGCTCCGGTGCCGCCCGGCGTTCCCAGTCGACGGCGTCGGCGAGGCCGCCGACGACCGCGTCGAGCCGGGTGAGGACGTCGGGTGCCGCGGGCTCGATGGCCTCACCGCCGAGGGCGGCGGCGATCGCGGCCTGACGGGCGGCGGCGGCGGCCAGCGTCTGACGGCGGCGCACCTCTGCCTCGACGATTGCCACGTCATCCCCCGTGCGCGCGGCCAGCCCGTCGACGCGCACCGCGTCGTGCAGGTCCCGCAGCTCCCGTCCGCCGAGGCGGGGGATCCCCCGGCCGGTGGCGAAGCGGCCCCGCAGGTCGGCGAGCAGCCTCAGCTGGACCCGCGGGTCACCGGCGGGCAGCTCGATGGAACGGCCGAAGGTGAGAGTGGTCAGACGGCGCAGCTCGGCGACCTCGGCGGCGAGGGCCGTGGCCTGGTCGGCCCAGAACCTGGCCTGCTCACCCGACGCCGCGCACTGCGCCCGGGCGGTGGTGAGCCAGCCGACCGACAGCCGGCGCAGCCGGTCGGCGGCGGCCCGGGTGTCCTCGACCAGGGCACGGACGCCGTCGGCACCGTCGGCACCGTCGGCACCGTCGACGTCGAGCGCGTCGAGCGCGTCGACGGACAGGCCGGCCTGTTCGAGGTCGGCGAGCCCGGCGCGGATCTCGTCGAGTTCGTCGTGCAGCCGGCCGAGGGCGACCGCGCCCGGCAGCGACGCGCCGTCCGGCAGGTCGCCCGGCAGATTGCCCGCGGCGGCCCGGGCGTCGGCGGGGGTGATCTCGCGTGCGGTCCGGTAGAGCTCGGCGAGCTCGGCCGGGCCGAGCGGAAGCGCGCGGGTGGGGTCGAGCCGGTCGGGAACGAACCCGAGCTCCTCCGCGCGCTCGGCCAGCCAGCTCGCTACCTCCGGCGCGCGTTCCCGCCCGTGCGGCAGGTCGAACTCCCGCGCCTCGCCGGCCAGCAGGTCGATCATCCGCAGTTCGAGGGCGCGGGCGGTGGCGCGGGCGGCGTCCAGCTCCTCGGCGAGGGCCTTCACGGCCGCGGTCTCCCGCGCCGGGTCGACCTCGCTGACCGCCCCGGAGATCTCCACGACGGCGGCGCGCAGTTCGTCGAGGTCGGCCCGGCTCGACCCGAGCACGGCGACGGTCAGGTCGCGCAGCTCCCGCGGGATCTTGTCACGCAGCACCGCGAGGGCCTGTTCGTCCTGCGCGGTGACGAGCACCCGCTGCCCATGCGCCACGAGGTGGCAGATCATGTTCGCGATGGTGTGGCTCTTGCCGGTGCCGGGCGGCCCTTGCACGGTGACTCCGCGGGCGCCCGCGAGCTGCCGGGCGATCCGCTCCTGGTCGGCGTTCGTCGGCAGCGGCATCAGCAGGCGTTCACCGAGCCCCGCGGGGGAGCCGTCGTGACCGCGCCGGCCACGGCCTCGATCGGCGACGGCACCCTCGGGGAGGGTGCCGTCGGCCCGATCGTCCCCGCCGAGCGCGGCGGCGACGAGCCTGTCGTCGGCGACCACGGCGGCGATGGCCTCGGGGAGCAGGTCCCGTTCGGCGAGGGCGGTCCGCAGCTCCGCGTAGAACTGCGCCTGCAGGGCCGGCCGCGGCCGCACGTACACCGCCCAGGTGTCGACCAGGACGGGGCTCGGCCCCGGCGGGGGCACCGGACCGGTGGTCGCGCGGGCGTCCAGCCCGAGCGGCGCGAGGATCTGGCGGTGCAGCCCGGCCTGGGCCGGGGCGTCCCACGGATCGGCCGGTGCCGTCCGCAGCCGGTCGCGCAGGGCCGACATCTCGTCCAGACCGGGCAGGCCGAGGCCGTGCAGGGGCTCGGTCTCCAGGCTCACCGGACCGTCGGGATGCAGCCGGATGACCCCGGAGTCCGGATCGACCGTCAGCACCATGCGGGTGACGAGCAGCGGATGGATGATCGTCGCGTCGCCGACCCGCCAGCACAGCACCGAGTGCCCCCAGGCCAGCTCCACGGTCGCGGCCTCGCGCTGCAGCCGCAGGCGCAGGTCGAACAGGCGCTGGTAGAGGGCGCGCGCGTCGCGGGCGGCGCGTGCCTCGGGCGCCCACGGCCGCCACACCTGACGCACCCAGGCGTCGAGCAGGGCGACGGCGCCCGACGGAGCGTCCCGCTCCTCGCCCGGGACACCGGGAGGCTCGCGCTCCCCGGTCTGCTCGACGGCCTCCGCGTCCAGGAGATGGGCGGGCATGGTGGGTGGGGCGTCCGGGCTCACCACCGTCCCGGCCAGGTAGCGGTCGAGCGGGGGTGGCCAGCTCGGCGCGGCCGGCTGAAGTACCCGGGCGACCTCCAGCCAGCTCTCCCGCTGCGTTGTCGGGCCGAGCCGGACCCCCGGATGGGACGGGACGTCAGCCGGAAGGAGCGGAGCGGGGACGTACTCGGCGAGCTGGCGACGGGGGGCACCGCGCCGTTCGGCGGCGAGCGCGGCCAGGTAGTCCAGGAGCCGAAGCGACCGGCCACGGACCTGATCACGAGCGGACATCGGGCTCCTCGGCTGGCGGGCTGGGTCAGGGCGCGGCGGCGCGATGCCACCTGCCGCCCGCGCCTTCGCCTGATCGACCTTACGACCTGTCTCCGACACAATCGCCGGCTTCCGGCCTGTCCCGCCCGGACGGCCGCTCGGACCGCCGCTCGGACCGCCGCTCGGACCGCAGCCCGGGGACGCGCGGCGCGTTTCCGTCCGTGGCCGCACCTACGCCGGACGAGGCCGACGCCTGATCCACTACCAGGGACGCACGTGGGGCGGCGAACCGTCGGCGTGTCGATCCTGTCGTCTTCTGGACACGCATAGTGACCATCGGTACCGTCCGACGTCGTCTGGTCCGACGTCGTCCGGTCGGGCTGCGCCAAGTTGGGCTGCTGGGGGAGAGCCACCATGGGATTGCGTTCCGGCGGTGCCGCCGTGCTCACGAGCATGCTGGTTGTGCTGGCCGCGGTTCCGGTCGCGGCTTCGCGCCCCGCGGACGGCCCGTCGCGTTCCGTGGCGGAAAGCTCGCGTTCCATCGACGAGGCGCCGGAGCAGGTCTCGCTCCGTGCTTTCGACGGCGGCGTTGCCAGCGGTAATGATCTCAGCGGTAACTATCTCAGTGGTGGCGGTCCGGCCGGTGGTCACCTCGCGCTCGGCCACGGCGGCCGGGACGGGGACGGTGGCGGGGACCACGGCCGTGGTGATGGGGACTCCAGAGCGTCCGCTGGCACGGGTGCGCCTCGGTCCCCCGCCCCGGACAGGACCGGGACGGATCCCCGCGGGAACTCGCTTTCCTATACCGGTGGGCAGGTCAGCGTCCTTGCCGTCCTGGCGGCGCTGTTGCTCGGTGGGGGAGCCTTCTGGCGGCGCGCGCACCGGGCCGGGCTGTCCTGAGCGCGGTGACCTGCCGGCTGCCGGCCGGCGAATCTGGGGGACCTGAGCACAGTTTGCGGTCCCTGGACCGTGACGGGCTCCCCCAAATTCGGCCGCCGCGCGATGGTGGTCACTGCATGAGCTGACCGTCTACCGGACTTCGCGGCCGCCGACGTCGCGGGGCTTCCGGGTCCGGATCCGGGTCTGGTCTGGGTCCGGGTCTGGTCCGGATCCGGGTCTGGTCTGGTCTGGGTCCGGGTCTGGTCTGGTCTGGGTTATCCGGCTCGGACGGTCTGCCCGCATCGTCTGCCCGCATCGTCTGCCCGCATCGTCTGCCCGCATCGTCTGCCCGCATCGCCCGGAGGTGTCCGCCCGGGACAGGTCGGGACGGGGTCGGCAGGTTGTTACGCCGGTTTCGCGCCTATGAATCCATTGTTTCCGTCCGCAGGTTGCGGGTTATCCCGTCGACGGGGTCGTGGTGGGTGGTTTGGGTCGGTACTCTCGGAGTGGAGAAACCTAGGATGATCGGGGGCGTCCGTGCTCCTCTGGTCCAGGTAAGTATGAAGCGAAGTCACCAAGACTGATGTAGCGCCGATCGAGACGTGAGGGCCGGGTAACGGTGGGTGCACCAATACTGGTGGATAATGCCGATCTGGCGGTCAAGACCCTGGGGGTCTGCCGGATTGACTCCCCGCTCCTGCCGCTGCTGGGGGAGCGGCCGACGACGCAGCATTACATCGATGAGTCGGACAAGGTCCTCTACGACGACACCGCCCTGATGATCTCCTCGCGGGGTGTCGCGCTCGATGACCTGCCCGGATTCGAGCCGGCCGGGCCGCGCCGGAAGATCTACTTCGACCCGTCGAAGACCCGGGTGGGCATCGTCACCTGCGGTGGGCTCTGTCCCGGGTTGAACAACGTGATCCGCGGTCTGGTGCTGGAGCTGACCTCGCACTACCGGGTTCGGCGGATCTGCGGATTCCGCAACGGGTACCAGGGCTTCATCGCCCGCTACGGCCACGACGTCGTCGATCTCACCCCGGAAAGCGTCGCCAACATCGACGAGGACGGCGGGACGATCCTCGGCAGTTCCCGCGGCCAGCAGGATCCCGCCGAGATCGTCGACTGCCTCTCCCGGATGAACATCAACATCCTGTTCGTCATCGGCGGTGACGGCACCCTGCGCGGGGCCGGGCAGATCGCCCGGGAGGCCGAGACGCGCGGGGAGAAGATCGCCGTGGTCGGCATCCCGAAGACGATCGACAATGACATCCCCTACATCGACCAGAGCTTCGGCTTCCAGACGGCCTTCGGCAAGGCCGCGGAGTCCATCCGGGTCGCGCACGCCGAGGCGACGTCCGCGCCCGGCGGGCTCGGCGTGGTCCGGCTCATGGGCCGCCACTCGGGATTCATCGCCTGCTACGCGACGCTGGCGAAGAGTAACGCGGACGTGGTGCTCATCCCGGAGCTGCCGTTCAAGCTGGAGGGCGACGGCGGTCTGCTGAACTACGTGCGTCGCCGGGTGGCCGAGCGCGGCCACGCCGTCGTCGTCGCCGCCGAGGGTGCCGGCCAGGAGCTTGTCGTCGGCCAGCCGGAGAGCACCGACGCGTCCGGGAACCGCAAGCTGCACGACATCGGCCCGGAGCTCTCCCGTCGGATCAAGGAGTACTTCGACGCCGAGGGCATCGAGCTCAACCTGAAGTACATCGATCCCAGCTACGTGATCCGCAGTGTGCCGGCGAACCCGTACGACAGCGTCTACACGATCCGGCTCGCCCACGCGGCCGTGCACGCCGCGATGTCCGGCCGCACGGAGATGGTCGTCGGCCGCTGGCGGCGGCGGTTCATCCACATCCCGATCCCGCTCGCGATCAGCCAGCGCAACCAGGTCGACCCGGCCGGTGATCTGTGGATGTCCGTCCTCGAAGCGACCGGCCAGCCCCCCCGCTTCGAATAGCCGAGTAGCCAACCCCCTCTCTTGCCTTTCCAGAGGGATAAAAGGGACGTCGAAGCCTCTGGATAGGCAAGGTTCCCGGTGTGGCCGTGCGTGTCCACAAGGACGAATCGGGCTCGGGGCCTCTGGACAGACACCCACCGGAACAGCCCACGGTGTGCCGCGATCAGGTCAGGCCGGGTCGGGCCGGGTCAGGCGGCGGATCCACCAGAAGCAGAAGCCGGTCCGTCATGCCGGACGACGGGCGCCGATCACCGTAGGGTACGACGACAGACGCACCCGGCCCGCCGCGCCTGACCTGGATGTGCTGGCCGGACACTGTTCGGACCTGGTGGGTAGGAGGGCAGGGAGTACGTGGAGGTCTTCGAGACTCATCGGAGCCTGATCGAGGACTATGCGGCCTTCACCGACTCCCTCGTCGAGGTTCGCGACGAGAAGATCAAAGATTATCTCGAGCAGGAGCGGGCGGCGAAGGTCCGCTGGCCTGACCCGTGGATCTCGCTCAACCCTGCGTTCGCCTCCGGCGGCACGGTCGACGAACTGGTCGGCACGGGTCTGCTGCACCCCGACTGCGGCAGATTCTTCCGGGTCAAGAGGGATTCCGGCGATCCCGGCAGGCGGTCGCTGACGCTGTATCGGCACCAACGGGAAGCCATCGAGGCGGCCCGGGACGGCAGCAGCTATGTGCTCACCACCGGCACGGGATCCGGTAAAAGCCTTTCCTACATCGTGCCGGTCGTGGATTCCGTCCTCCGTGACCCCCGCCCGAACCGCATCTCGGCGATCGTGGTCTACCCCATGAACGCGCTGGCGAACAGCCAGCTCCACGAGTTGAAGAAGTATCTCGAATGGGGAATACCCGTGGATGGCCGGTCGGTCACCTTCGACCGGTACACCGGGCAGGACTTGGCCGAGTCCCGGCAGCGGATCCTGGATCGGCGTCCCGACATCCTGCTGACGAACTACGTGATGCTCGAGTACATCCTCACCCGGCCGCACGAGCGCCAGGCGCTGATCGGGGCAGCCGCCGGCCTTCGTTTCCTTGTCCTCGACGAACTACATACCTATCGCGGCCGTCAGGGTGCTGACGTCGCACTGCTCACCCGACGGCTGCGGGACGCGTGCGAAGCACCGGACATGCAGTGCGTCGGTACCTCGGCCACCATGTCCAGGAAGGCGTCCTTCGAGGAGATGCGCCGCGAGGTCGCCGTCGTGGCGGGTCGGTTGTTCGGCACGGAGGTTCGGCCCGACCGGGTCATCGGTGAGACGCTCGAACGCGCGACGGCGTGGCGACCGGTCAGTGACGTGGAGTTGCGGGCCCGGGTCATCGACGCCGAGCCGATGGATACCGAGCCCATAGATACCGAGCCGATGGATGCCGGACCGCCGGTGCGGGTCGGTGAGCAGGTACCGCTCGACCCAACCGGCGCGCCACCGCCGAGCGGGGGGCGGCCCCAGCCCTTTGCGCGGCTCGCGGGCGATCCGCTGGCGATCTGGGTCGAGGACACCTTCGGTCTGGCTCTCGGTCCCGGAGACCGGTTGGTGCGGGAGGACCCGACGACCCTGGCCGCTGCCGCCGAGAAGCTCGCCGAGCGGACGGGTCTGCCGGTGGAAACCTGTGCCGGCGCCATTCAGGCCATGCTCGTCGAGGGCGCGGCGGTGCGTCATCCGGAGCACGGCAGACCGTTGTTCGCCTTTCGTCTGCACCAGTTCCTCTCCAAGGGGGACACGGTCCACGTCAGCCTGGAACCGACGACGGTCCGGTATATCACCAGTCAATACCAGGTGAGTGTGCCCGGGTCGCGGGACAAGGTACTGCTGCCGCTGGCCTTCTGTCGTGAATGTGGCCAGGAATATCTCGTCGTCGCGCGCAGCAGGGACACCCCTCGCCGCTATACTCCCCGCCGGGAGTCGGCCGCGGTTGAAAGTGAAGTCGATCTCGGCTATCTCTATGTGAGCGAGGATCATCCCTGGCCCGCCGATCCCATCGCCGAGGGGTGTTTTCCGGACACCTGGTTCGACGCCGACGAGCACGGGCACTCGTTCGTCCTGCCGAGACTCGCCGATCAGGTGCCGCGCCGGGTCCGGGTGACGGCGGACGGCAGCGAGGTCGAGACGGACGGCGAGCGCGCCGTGTTCCTTCGTGACATGTCCGGTTCCGGGGCGTCCGGTTCCGGGGCGTCCGGTTCCGGGGCGTCCGAGCCGATGACGGCCTGGTTCATCCCGGCGCCGTTCCGGTTCTGCCTGCGCTGCCGGGTCTCGTACGAGCAGCTGCGGGCCCAGGACTTCGCCAAGCTGGCCTCGTTCGCAGCCGAGGGCCGCAGCTCGGCCGTGTCGTTGGTCAGCACCAGCATCGTGCGCAACCTGCGGCGCCAGAAGGCGTTGGACTCCCGGGCCAAGAAGCTGCTCACCTTCGTCGATAACCGCCAGGACGCGAGCCTGCAGGCCGGGCATCTCAACGACTTCGTGCAGGTCACCCAGCTACGCGGCGCGCTGTACCGGGCCGCGCGCGCGGCGGGCCCCGCCGGCCTGCGGTTCGACTCGGTTGCCGAGCGTGTTACCGATGCGCTGGACCTGCCGATGCGGTCGTTCTCCGCGATCGAGGAGCCGGTGTTCAGCCAGCGCGACAACGTGCTGCGGGCGCTGCGGGCGGCGATCGGGTACCGCGTCTACGCCGATCTCGAACGAGGTTGGCGGGTGACCATGCCGAACCTCGAGCAGACCGGCCTCATCACCTTCGACTACGTGGACCTGGACGAGATCGCCCAGCACCAGGCGTCGTGGGCGGCAACCCATGCCCTGCTGCGCGACGACGATCCCGAGCACCGGGCGCTGCTCGCCCGCATCCTGCTGGACGAGATGCGCCGGGCGCTCGCCGTCGACGTCGACGCCCTCACCCAGCCTGGCCACGAGCGCATCGTCCAGACATCCGACCATCTGCTACGCGGGGTCTGGGCGGTGCCGGGGGACGAGCCGCGGGTGCTCGAACGCACCGCCTATCCATTCCCGGGCGGCCGGGGAGGCATGCGGGACGCCGTACACGTCACCGGTCGTGGTGCGTTCGGCCGCTACCTGCGCCGACCGCACGAGTTCCCGCGCCACCGTGGCCGGATCCGGCTGGACGACGCCGAGGCCGTGATCCACGACCTGTTCACGGTGCTGGAGCGCCATGGCCTGATCGGGCAGGTGATGGTCACCGGGCCGGCCCGCGGTGGCGCGCGGGCTTACGCGCGGGCTCAACGGGGCCCGGCGGGCTACCGGGTGAAGGCGTCGGCGCTCATCTGGCGGGCCGGGAACGGTCGACGTGGCGCGGAGGACCCGCTGCGCCGCGTGGTCGACGACACCGTCGGCGCACGGGTCAACCCGTTCTTCCGCGATCTGTACTCGCACGCCGCCGCGGAGCTCGCCGGCATCGTCGCCCGCGAGCACACCGCCCAGGTCCGGGCCCAGCAGCGGCAGGACCGGGAGGAGGCGTTCCGCCGCGGGGGCGACCCGGCCGAGGGCGGGCTGCCCCTGCTCTACTGCTCGCCGACGATGGAGCTCGGCGTCGACATCGCGGACCTCAACGCCGTCATGATGCGCAACGTCCCCCCGACCCCGGCCAACTACGCGCAGCGTTCGGGCCGGGCCGGGCGCGGCGGCCAGCCGGCGCTCGTGACGACCTACTGTTCCACCGGCAGCGCGCACGACCAGTACTACTTCCGCCGGTCGAAGCTGATGGTCGCCGGTCGCGTGACCCTGCCCCGGCTCGACCTCGCGAACGAGGATCTGGTCCGTTCGCACGTACATGCCATCTGGCTCGCCGAGAGCGGCGCGAGCCTGCACCGCGGCCTCACCGACGTCCTCGATACCGCCGAGGGCCCACGCGGCGAGCTGCCATTGCCGATCCGGGAGGATCTCGCCGCTCACCTGGACGACCCCGCCGTGCGGGCCCGCACGGTGCGGCGGGCCGAGGCGGTGCTCGCCGAGGAGACGAAGAACAGCCCCTGGTGGTACGACCGGTGGATACCCGACGTCGTGAACGGGGCGTTCCTCGCGTTCGACGGAGCGTGCGACCGGTGGCGGGCGATGTACCGGCAGGCGATCGCCGACCAGCGGGAGCAGAACCGCCGGGTGCTCGACCGATCCACCCAGTCGAAGGCACGGGCGGCCGCGCGCCGACGTCGGTACGAGGCCGAGCAGCGCCTGTACCTGCTCACCAACGACTCCCCTGACCAGCAGCTCTTCAGTGATTTCTACTCCTACCGCTACCTCGCGTCCGAGGGTTTTCTGCCGGGTTATTCCTTCCCCCGGCTGCCGTTGGCCGCCTACATTCCCGGCAGCCGGCGGGGCGACGGGTCCTACATCCAACGGCCCCGGTTCATCGCGGTCGGCGAGTTCGGCCCGGGCGCGCTGATCTATCACGAGGGTGGGCGGTACCAGGTCACCAGCGTCCAGGTCCCAGGCTCGGAGCACGGCGTCCCCGGATCGGTGGCGACGATCGAGGCACGGCTGTGCGAGTCCTGCGGCTACTGGCATCATCGCGACGCGGCCGTGAACCGGTGCGAGGAGTGTGGCGTGGCGCTGGGCGGCGGCCGGGCCGGGCTCATGCACCTGCAGACGGTGACCACCACCCATCGCCGGCGGATCTCCTCCGACGAGGAGGAGCGCCGCCGGGCCGGTTTCGACCTGCTCACCACTTTCCGGTTCAGCCGGCACGGGGTCCGGCCGGGACGGCTCGCCGCGGACGTGCGCGGCCCGGATGGGGAGGATCTCGCCGAGTTCGTCTACGGCGATACCGCGACGATCCGGATCATCAACCAGGGCCTGCGGCGGCGGGCGGACAAGAACGACGTCGGCTACTGGCTCGACACCGTCAACGGCCGGTGGCTGAATGAGAGACGGGCCGGCGAGCTGCGGGCCGGGGATCTCACGGAGGAGGAATCCGGCCTCGACGAGTTCGCCGACGACCCGCGGGCCCGCAAGATCATCCCGTACGTGGAGGACCGGCGCAACATCGCCGTCGTCCGGCTCGCCCGGCCGGTCTCCGACGAGGTGGCGACCTCGGTGCGGTACGCGCTCGAACGCGGCATCGAAGCGCTGTTCCAGCTTGAGGACGCGGAGCTGGAGTCCCAGCGGCTGCCCGACCCGGACGGCCGGGGCCGGATGCTCTTCGTCGAGAGCGCGGAGGGCGGCGCGGGCGTGCTGCGCCGCCTGCATGACGAGCCGGAGGCACTGGCGGAGGTGGCGCAGGAGGCGCTGCGCATCGTCCATTTCGATCCGAAGACCGGGGCGGACACCGACCGGGCGCCGGGCGCGCGGGAACGCTGCGAACGGGGCTGCTACGACTGCCTGCTCTCCTACGGCAATCAGTCCGACCATACCGTCATCGATCGACATGCCGCGGTCGAGATCCTTCGTGCCCTGATGGCGGCCCGTACCGAGCCACGGCACGGCCACGCGGGCGGCGCAGAGGGGCACGCGGAGGCGTTGCGCGAGCGGGCGGGGTCGGGGTTGGAGCGGCAACTTGTAACATTCCTCCGCGAAGAGGGTTATCGGTTACCTGACGCGACGCAAATGCTTGTATCGGACGCGGCGGCGCGGCCGGACTTCGTTTACCGGCTGCCGTCGGGGGCGGTGGCCGTGTTCGTCGACGGTCCGCACCATGACGCCGCCGCCGCGGCCGCGCGGGACGCCGACGCCGAGGACCGGCTGGCCGACCTGGGGTGGCTGGTCGTCCGGTTCCGGTATGACGCGGAGTGGGGGAAGATCGTGGCGCACTACCCGAACGTGTTCGGCCCCGGGCGGCGCGGCTGATGGCGGCCGTCTCGACGCCGCGCCACCCCACCCCGGCCGGCGCCACCCCGGCCGGCGCCACCCCGGCCCGCGACTTCGAGCCGGGGTCGCTGGTGAAGGCCCGCGGGCGCGAATGGGTGGTCCTGCCCGGCGACGACCCGAATTTCCTCGTCGTGCGGCCGCTCGGTGGGGACGAGGAGTACGTCACCGGGCTGTTCCGGGACGAAGCGACGTCCGTGGGTTTCCCGCCGCCGGATCCGGCGGCGGCCGGCGACCACCGTTCCATCTCCATTCTGGCCACCGCGTTGCGGCTCGGCTTCACCGCGAGCGCCGGCCCGCTGCGCTCGCTCGCCGCCGTCGCGGTCACTCCCCGGCAGTACCAGCTCGTCCCGCTGCTCCTCGCGCTGCGCCAGGACCCGGTCCGCCTGCTCATCGGCGACGACGTCGGGATCGGCAAGACGGTGGAGGCGGCTCTCATCGCCAAGGAGCTGCTGGTGCAGGGGGACGCCACCGGGCTGACGGTGCTCTGCCCACCCGCGCTCGCCGAACAGTGGCGGGCGGAGCTGGCCGACAAGTTCGCCATCGAGGCCGAGCTGGTCCTGACGTCCACGGTCACCGGTCTGGAGCGCCGGGCGGGCGGAGTATCCATCTTCGAGCACTTCCCGTTCACGATCGTCTCGACGGACTTCATCAAGACGGATGAGCGCCGGACGCTGTTCGCGCGGTCCTGCCCGGACCTGGTGATCGTCGACGAGGCGCACACCTGCGTCCCGGCGGCCGGCAGCGTGTCCAGCAGCGCCGGACAGAAGCGTTACGACCTGCTGCGCGGCATCGCCGACCGTCCCACGAAACAGGGCCGCCCCCGCCACCTTCTGCTGGTCACCGCCACGCCCCACTCCGGTAAGCAGGACGCGTTCCGGGATCTGCTGAGCCTGCTCAGCCCGCGGCTCGCGCTGCTCGACCTGGACACCGTGCGTGGCCGGGATGAGCTCGCCCGGCACTTCGTGCAGCGCCGCCGCCGCGACATCCGCCGCTATCAAGGGCAGGACACCCCCTTCCCGGAGGATCGCCAGTACCGCGACGTGGGGTACCGGATGAGCGTGGCCTACTCCGGGTTCCACGAGGAGGTGCTCGCCTTCGCCCGGGAGACGGTCACGAATCCCGACGGGGAGCGGACCCGCCGGGTGCGGTGGTGGTCGGCGCTGGCCCTGCTGCGATCGGTGGCGTCCTCGCCGGCCGCGGCGGCGGCGACCTTCACCGCGCGGTCGGTCACCGCCGCCGCCGGATCGGCGGCCGAGGCAGACGCGCTGGGCCGCCCCGGCACCTACGATCTGATCGAAGCCGAGGCGATCGACGGGCTGGACGTCGCCCCCGGTGCGCTCGACGACACCCTCTCCGCCGGGGCGCGGGCGACACTCGCGAGGCTGGCCGGCCGGGCCAAGGAGCTGGAGCTGGCGGGGAAGGAGCACGACGCCAAGCTGACGACGCTGATCAAAGAGATCAAGGGTCTGCAGGCCGACGGGTACGACCCGATCGTGTTCTGCCGCTACATCCCGACGGCGGAATACATCGGCAGGCAGCTCACGGCGACGTTCGGGAAGAAGGCGACGGTCGAGACCGTCACCGGCGAGCTGCCCCACGCGGCGCGGGCCGCCCGCATCGAGAGGCTCACCGCCACCCCGGGCCGGCACATTCTCGTCGCTACCGACTGCCTGTCCGAGGGCATCAACCTCCAGGAGAGCTTCCAGGCGGTGATCCATTACGATCTGGCCTGGAATCCGACCCGTCATGAGCAGCGCGAGGGCCGGGTCGACCGGTTCGGCCAGCGGAAGTCGTACGTCCGCGCGGTCACCCTGTACGGCGCGGACAACGGCATCGATGGTCTCGTGCTGGACGTCCTGCTGCGCAAGCACCGCCGGATCGCCCGCGACACCGGGGTGACGGTCCCGGTTCCCGACAACGCCGAGAGCCTGCTCATCGCCATGCTCGAAGGGCTGGTCCTGCGCCGCAGGGACGGCGAGCAGCTCATCCTCGATCTCGACGTCGTCCGGACCGGCGACGAGGTGACCGACGAGTGGCACAGCGCCGCCAAGCGGGAGTCCCGGACGCTGACGAAGTACGCCCACAGCGGAGTCGACCTGGACGAGGTGCAGGGCGTGCTGGACGACGTGCGGGAAGCCCTCGGCAGCCAGGCCGACGTCCGCCGGTTTGTCCTGAACACCCTCGACGAGCTGGGCGTGAAGGTGGTTCCGACGGAGACCTCGGACGGTCTCGTCGCCGACGTGACCGGGCTGGACCCCCTTTACACCGACGCCCTGCGCGTGTCGCCGGGCGGCGCGGGCCGGCTGGTTCTGCACGACGACCTGCCGGTTCCGCCCGGCCATCGGGCCCTGGTGCGCACCGACCCGGCGGTCACGGGGCTCGCCCGCGCGGTGCTGGAGAAGGCGCTGGACGACCGGACCGGGGTGATCGCCCCGATGGATGATCCCGGGCCCGCGGGGGCGGGCGCTCCCGTGGACCCGGCGGGTGGTGCGGTGGACCCGGCGGGTGGTGCGGTGCGGCGCCCGCCGGGGGCGCGCTGCGGGGTGTTCCGCACCTCCGCGGTGGCCACGCGCACGGTGGTGCTCCTCGTGCGTTACCGGTTCCATCTGACGCTGCCCGGCGCGGCGAAGACCGTCGACACCGTGGCCGAGGACGCGCGCCTGGTCGGCTACCGTGGCCGCGGGGAGAACCGCGAGTGGCTGACGCCGTCCGACATCGACCGGTTGTTCGCCGTCGACCCGGAGAACGCCCTGCCCGAGTTCGTTCGCCGGCAGGCGCAACGCGCCATCACCGAGCTCGCCGACGTCGCGCCTGAGCTGGACGCGCAGGGCGAGCGGCTCGCCGAGGCGCTGCGCGAGGCCCACCTGCGGGCCCGGGAGGTCGCCGGGCTACGCCGCCGCCGCGGGCTCACCGTCACCCCGCACGACCGGGCCGACGTCCTCGGGGTCTACGTCTACCTGCCGGCCGGGGCCGGCTTATGACACTGAGAATTGGGGACGTCGAGCTCCTCTCCGTCAGCCTCGAAGGCAGCCTGTTCACCCGGGACCTGGTGCGGCGGGTCAGGGACGCCGACCCGGAACTCGCCGGCACGCGCGCCGAGGACTACCACCTGGCGGCCGGGGAACGGCTCGGCGATGCGGCCAGCCGCCACTGGGCGTACCTGCTCGGGGCGTACCGCACCTTCCGCGCGCGGCTCGCCGCCGAGGAGCGGTCGGTGACCGCGGGTGGGGCGGTGGGCGCGGCGACGGGCCCGGGGGCGACGGGGACCACGCTGACCCGTGAGCTGTGGTTGCAGGTCCTGTTGGGCGAGTTGGGCTACGGCCGCGTCGCGCACGTGCGCCACCTCGGCGAGGACGATGCCATCAGCCACGAGTGGCGGCACGTTCCCGTCCACCTCGCCGCCTGGAAGCGCGATCTGGACCAGCGGCTGGGGCCGGCGAAGAGCGACCGGGCCCCGCAGCGCATGATGCAGGCGTTCCTCAACCGGCACGACGACCGGCTGTGGGGGATCCTTTCCAACGGCCGGAAGCTGCGGATCCTGCGGGAGTCGGCGGCCCTGGTCGGCCACTCCTACCTGGAGTTCGATCTCGAAGCCATCTTCGACGGCGAGCTGTACTCCGATTTCGAGGTGCTCTTCGCCTTCGCGCACGCCTCGCGGTTCGAGGCGCCCGATCGGGCGGGCGCGGCGCCGAACCCGGCGGACTGCTGGCTGGAACGCTGGCACACTTATGCGGCGGCCGCGGGCATCGTCGCCGGGGACAAGCTGCGGGACAACGTCGTGCGGGCCATGGCGGAGCTGGGCACCGGTTTCCTGGAGGCCAACCCCGGGCTGCGCGTGATGCTGGCGGCCGGCCGCCAGCACGGCGGGATGACTCCCGACGAGTTCCGCCACGAGCTGCTCCGGCTCGTGTACCAGATGGTCTTCCTGTTCGTCATCGAGGACCGGGACGTGCTGCATCCCCAGCCTCCCGAGGAGAAACCGGACGAGACGGCGCGGCAGCGGGCCGACCGCAAGCGCCTCACGGATCAGATCATCGAGGGCCGGCGGCGGTACGCCTCCTACTTCTCCACCGCGCGGCTGCGCCGCATCGCCTCCCGGCGGCGTGGTGATCAGCATGGTGACCTGTGGCGCGGGCTCGTCCTGGTGCTGGAGGCCCTGGGCAGCGACGGCGGCCGGCCCGAGCTCGCCCTGCCGGCCCTCGGCGGGCTGTACTTCACGGGTGGCTCGGCGAACTTCACGGGTGGCTCGGCGACTGGGCGGGGCCGGTCCGGCGGGGCTGGTGCGGACGACCGCGAGACTCGCCCGAAAGACTGCGAGGCCGGTGCGGACGACCGCGAGACCGGTGCGGACGACCGCGACGCCCGTCCCGACGAGCTGCGCCGGCTCGAACTTCCCAACCGGCGGCTGCTCGCCGCGGTGAAGCTGCTCAGCCATGTCACGGATGACCGGGGCCGCCGGCAGCGGGTCGACTTCGCCCATCTGGGCGGGGCGGAGCTCGGCAGCGTCTACGAGTCGCTGCTGGAACTGGTGCCGGACCCGGATCTGCCGGCCCGGCGGTTCCGCCTCGCCGACGCGCCGGGCAACGAACGCAAGACCACCGGCTCCTATTTCACTCCGAACGCGCTCATCGACTCGCTGCTGAGGAGCGCGCTGGACCCCGTGATCGACCGGTACGCGGCATCCGGCGTTCCCGCGGACCTCCTGCGGATCACCGTGGTGGACCCGGCCTGCGGCTCCGGGCACTTCCTCGCCGCCGCCGCGCACCGGATCGCCCGCAGATACGCGATCATGGACCGGGGAGACGACGAACCGTCCCGGGCGGAGATTGTGAAGATCCTGCCCGAGGTCGTCGCGCGGTGCGTCTACGGGGTCGACATCAACCCGCTGGCGGTCGAGATCACCAAGTTCTCGCTGTGGCTGGCGTCCGTCGAGCCGAACCGCCCGCTCGCCTACCTCGACCATCACATCAAGGTCGGCAACGCCCTGCTCGGCGTGACCCCGACGCTGCTGGACGGGGGAATCCCCGACGCCGCCTTCAAGGCGTTCGGCGACGATGATGCCAGCCGGGTCAGGGCACTGCTGGCCGACAATCAGGGTGCTGTCTTCCTGGAGGCGCGGAAGTCCGCCGACATCAGTCACTTCGCCAACCTGCGCGGTCGGCAGGAGCTGCGTGAGATCATCGATCTGCGTGCACTGTCCCTGTCGGATGTCCGCGAGCAGGCGCGGCGGTACGAGGCCCTGGAGGCCATGCCCGAGCGCCGCCTCCACCTGCTGGCCGCCAACGCCTGGTGCGCCGCGTTCGTCTGGCCGAAGCCTGAGGGTGGGCCACCGGCGATCACGAATCAGCTCCTGTATCCGCTGATGGCTGGTTCGAAGGAGTTGTCACCGGAGCTGGCGAAGCTCCTGGACGACATCACGGACCGGTACCGTTTCTTCCATTGGCATCTGGAGTTCCCGGACGTCTTCCGCACGGATGACGATCCGGACGCTCCCGACGCGAACCCGGGCACCGGCTGGCGCGGCGGCTTCTCCTGCGTCCTGGGTAACCCGCCGTGGGAGCGGGTGAAGCTCCAGGAGAAGGAGTTCTTCGCGCACCGGGACGAGAAGATCGCCAAGGCCCCGAACAAGGCGGCCCGGCAGCGCCTGATCGACGCGCTGAAGGAGAGCGAGTTCGCCTCCGACCGTGCCCTGTACGCCGACTTCCAGGATCACCTGCGGGAGTCCGCCGGCTGGTCGCAACTGCTGCGGGACTCGGGCCGCTACCCGCTCACCGGCCGCGGCGACGTCAACACCTACGCCGTCTTCGCCGAGACGGCCCGGACCATCCTCGGCCCGCACGGTCGTGCCGGCCTGGTGCTGCCCACCGGCATCGCCACCGACGCCACCACCGCGCCGTTCTTCCAGGACGTCGTCGAGAAGGAGTCGCTCGCCGGGCTGGTGGAGTTCGAGAACGAGGAGTTCCTACTCAGCCGCGCGGTGGACCACCGAGTTCGGTTCTGCCTCCTGACTCTCGCCGGGCGTCAGGTCGGAGTCGACCGGGTGCCGTTCGCCTTCGGATCACGGCGGATGGTCGACGTGGCCGACCGGGCGTTCACCATGACACCGGCCGAGATCCGTCTCCTCAACCCGAACACCAGGACCGTCTCGATCTTCCGGTCCCCGCGAGACTCCCGTATCACCCTGGACATCTATCGCCGCGTACCGGTTCTCTGGCAGGATGCGCCGCCGTCGAACCCGTGGCGTGTCTCGTTCAAAGCCATGCTGCACATGGCCAACGATTCCAAATATTTCCACACCCGTAAGGACCTGGAGAAGGCCGGCTGGCATCTCGTCGGTAACGTCTTCACGCGAGGGTCGGGCGAGGACGCCGAGTACATGCTCCCGCTGATCGAGGCGAAGATGGTCCACCATTTTGACCATCGGTTGGGAACGTACGAGGGGCAGACCCAAGCTCAGGCGAACATGGGAACCCTGCCCCGGACGGCGCCCAAGCAGCACGCCGACCCGAACTTCGTCACGCTGCCACGCTACTGGGTCGCCGAGGAGAAGGTCGAGAAGAAGATCGGCGAGCGGTGGAACCGCGGCTGGCTGCTCGGCTGGCGCGACATCGCCCGCGCCTCCGACGAACGGACCCTGATCAGCGGCGCGATTCCGCGTTACGCCGTGGGAGACAAGTTCCTCCTCGCATTGCCATCCGAACGGGGAGCCCTTCTGCAGGCAAACTTCTCCATGTTCGTGCTCGATTACTGTGCCCGACAGAAATTCGCTGGCACCTCGTTCAAGTACTTTCTCATGAAGCAGCTTCCCGTGCTGCCGCCGGAGCGGTATGACGAGCCGGTGGGGTGGCTGGCGGGGGAGGCGTCGGCGCGGTGGATCGAGGCGCGGGTGCTGGAGCTGACGTACACCGCCTGGGACATGCGGCCCTTCGCCGAGGACCTGGGTGATCCCGGGCCGCCGTTCGTCTGGGACGAGGAACGCCGGTTCGAGCTGCGGGCGGAGCTGGATGCCGCCTACTTCCACCTCTACGGCGTTGACCGGGATGACGTCGGCTACATCCTGGACAGCTTCCGGGCCTTCCGGAACAACGATCCGGAGCGCTTCGAGCGGACGAAGGCCCGCATCCTCGCGATCTACGACGCGATGGCCGCCGCGGAGGCCGATGGACTCGCCTACGCCAGCCCGCTGGTTCCACCGGCCGGCCTCGGCCACCGCCATCCGGCCACTCCCGGCCACCCTCGCCGCCTTCGGCGCGCACAAGGCACGGAGCCACCTCCCGGCGACCAGCACGCCCTCTGGTAGCCGCGTCCCCGGATCTCTGCGTACGATCTCAGCGCCGATCTGACTTCACCCGATCCCGACGACTCTGTCGGGCCGCCAGGATCAGCCGCGAAGCCTCACAGGTCGGTATAGCGATCGACATACAGAGTGGGCTTCTTGTCGCCGAAGATGCGCTTGGTCTCCTCTTCTTCCTTCTCGCGCATCCGCTTCTTGACGGCCTCCCACTCCTCCGATGAGATTTCACGGGCATTCCTCATTGCTTCATTAAATTCTTTTCTGCGTCGAGTATTGTATTCTTCGTCGGTTTCATTGGTAGGCATTTCCCTGCCTCTTTTCTAGCTGTTCTTGCTGTACAGTGTGGTCGGTCCCGTCGCATTGGGGTTAAGGTCGGCCTTGGTTTGAAATTTCCGGTAGGCGTCCTGGTCGAGAATCTCCAGATCCCCGCCAAATTCTTTTGCCGCCATTTGCTTAGGTTTACTGTTCGTATCGAAGAGGAATGCGCTGTCGACCTTTTCTGCATAACTCTCGAAGCCCTGCGAGAAGCCGCGGTGCGCTTCAAGTTGGCGATCGACGGGAACGTAACGGCCGGACTGCTCGCCGCGAGCGGCGGCGCGTTCGACCGCGAGCTCCGGATCGGCACTCACCCCGAATAGGCGAACCTCGTATCCCTTCGCATGCGCGTCATCGATCAGCTTGATGGTCTTCTCCGGGTTGCCCAGAGTGCTGTCATAGATGATGTTCAAGCGGCGATCCATGGCTTGGCCGAGTACCGTCTTCGCAAGTGTACTGCTCTCCTCATGAACCACGTCGGCCGCGCGGGAATCGCCTGCCCGGGCGATGGTATTGAACTCCGGGATCTTCGTTTTGACGCCGTCTGGATCGAGGTGTACCGCGTTCTCGCCGTCGATCGTCCCGCGCTTGAGCAGGGTGTCCAACAGGTGGCCCTTGCCGGAGGCTCCGCCGCCGCCCATGAGGTCGAGGGTGGGGCTGCCCTGCTCCGGCGGCTTGGCATCGCCGATCACCTCCTTCACCAGATTCTCCCGGAAGGCGGCGCGTTCGGGGGTGTTGATGGTGTCCGTCGGGGTGAGGAGCGGATGGTCGTCCGGCAGAGTCCGCGGTGCCTCGCGGACGGCCCAGCGCTCCCGACCGGGGGCGGGCG
>NZ_CDWWXA010000040.1:29241-36756 GCF_977971845.1 Frankia sp. CeCAU1
TCCGGGGGCTCGGGGCGGTAGCGGCGGGCCGCGTCCTCCAACAGCGCCAGCTTGGCCTCGATCCGAGCCCGGTCGCTGTTCCCGGGCTCGGTGGGCGGGCGGACCTCGGACGGCCGGTCGCCGGTGGTGTCCGCCGGCCTAGCCGCGCCGCCGCCGGAACGGGCGAGCGCCGCCCTGTCGAGAAGGTCCAGCTTGGCGTCGATGCTGGAGGTGTTCCGGCTGGGAGCATCCCGGCCGGCCGGTCGCTCCTGATGGCGGGGCTCGGGTGAGTCGCCCGGGGAGGCGGCGCGGTCCAGCAGGTCGAGCTTTCTGTCGATCTCGGTGACCCGAGACTGCTCCGGGACCGGCCCACCGCCTGCGTCGGGTCGTTCCGGGGCGGTTTCGAGGCCACGGAAGTCGGCCGGAGTCACCGCGGTAACCTGGCCGGAGACCGGCGAACAGCCATGGACGCTCCCGGGGCAGAAGAGAGCCATTCTCGTGACCGGGCCAACGGTATCGTATTCAGAAGCGCCTGGCACTTGTACGGCATCCCGGCGCGGAGAAGCGAGCCGGGCGGGATTGCCGCCTGTAATCACCTCCGGCGATCGGGGGGCGTATTTCTCCGCGGTCCACGTGAGCCGGCGCCGCGCGAAACAGATCGGTTCGCGCGCCTTCATGCTCGCGGTGAGGACGCTCCTGCCGGCCTGTGTGCCTGCTCACGGCAGCATCGATCTTCGGTTGCCGGCAGGCCCGCCGGGGGCGACGGGCGTTCGGTGCGCGAGGCGTGTGGACGGCGACAGCGGGAAACGGACGGCTCGCTACCTCTCCGGACGGCCTGGCTGGCTCACCAGAATTATCACTCTGGGTAGTGGAAGTTTCGTTCGCTATGAGTGCTTCGTCGTTGTCTGATGACCTGATGAATAATTGCTCCCGATCAGATTCTGCGGGTGGATCGTCTCGGGGGCGGGTGCATGGCGGATCAGCTAGAGATCATCGGCGGGCTGCTGTACCGGGTTATGCGGATCTTGGCGGAGGTCGGCGAGGCGTCTCCGGACGAGCTGTGGATGCGGATGCGTGCGTCCGATGCTGGCGCCGATCCCGGATGGCGGCGCGGATCAGGTGACGACCCGCGGAGCGCCGTCGCAAGGAAACTCGTCCTGCGGGGCGCTGTCTACCTGGCCAGGGCCGGTCATCTGAGTGAGAGTAACCGCCGGTGGCAGGCCACCGGAATCGGCCGGGATGCGTTGCGGGCGTTCCCGGACCAGGCCGCGTGGTGGCGTGATGTCACGGAGCACAACACTTACTGGCGGGAACACCGGAGCAGCCTTGGCCTGGTGGACGACGTCCTCGCGGTGCTGCCCGAACAGACCTGGGTCAGCGTCACGGATCTCTCGACGGTGGCCGATCTGACGGTCGACGGCCTCGTCCGCCATCTGTGCGGCTCCCGCCCCGAGGGCTGGCCGCGCGTACTCGACCCGGCGGGCCGGCCGCCGCGCGAGGCCCGCTTCACCGAGGACGAGTATCGCGACTGGCTGGACTGGTTCGAGGTCGAGGTCGGCGACCTGACGGCGGGGCGGGCTGCCGTCGAGCTGCGGCTGCCGCTCGACGGCCTCCGCATGCTCGTCGAGTCCATCGCGCCGGAGCGGATCCCTCGCCGGGCCTGGCTGGTGCGCGGCGCGGACCGGCGTGGCCGTTCGCTGGCGCGGGATCTCTGGCTGGCCGACGAGGTCTGTTCCCTGCCCGGTGACCGGCTGGAGGTGCGGCCCGGGGTCGACCGGGAGCAGGTGCGCCGGGCGGTCGACCGCGAACACGCCTCGCTCACCTCGGCCCGGCGCGGCCGGCTCACCAGCGAGTACCACGCCTTCCTGAGCCGGATGCGGGAGAACGACCTCGTCGTCGTGAACGACCGTGACGAGTACCACGTCGGGGAGATCCTCGGACCGCCGGTGTTCGTCGCGAGCGTCGGGGGCGTCGCGGACCTGCAACGGCCGGTCCACTGGCGCAACGCCGACGAGCCGGTGAACTACCTCGATCTACCCGATCGGGTGGCGGCCCTGCTCGGCAACGCGGAAGCGCGCATCGTCGATCTTTCCGATTTCGTCGCCGACCTCGACGCCCTGGTGCCCGCGCCCGCGCCGGTGGCATCGATCGCGACGACGGGGGCCGCCCCCCAGAGCGCCGACGCCGACCTGGCCGGCCAGGCCCTCGCCGGCCAGGCCCTCGCCGGGCAGGTCCTCGGCGGGGACGATCTGCGCGAGGTCACGGACGAGTTCGCGGACGGCCTCTTTTACAGCCGGGACTGGTTGCGCAGGTGCGTCGAGCTTCTGCGGGACCGGCCGCAGCTCATCTTCTACGGCCCGCCCGGCACCGGCAAGACGTACCTCGCCCGGCGCTTGGCCTGGCATCTCGCCGACGATCGGCGCGAGAACGTCACCCTCGTCCAGTTCCATCCGTCCTATATGTACGAGGACTTCTTCCAGGGTTTCCGCCCGGTGCAGGTGAAGGGCGGCGACGGTGACGCGGCCACCACCAACCGGATGTCCTTCGAGCTCGTGGACGGTCCGCTGCGCCGGCTCGCCACCGCCGCCGAGCTCAATCCCCGCCAGGCGTTCTTCCTGATCATCGATGAGATCAACCGGGGTGACCTGGCCAGGATTTTCGGTGAGCTGTACTTTCTGCTGGAATACCGCGGGGAGGCCGTCACCACCCAGTACGCCTCCGCGGACACGCGCGACTTCCAACTACCGAAGAACCTGTTCATCATCGGCACGATGAACAGCGCGGACCGTTCGATCGCCGCCTTCGACCAGGCGCTGCGCCGGCGGTTCACCTTCGTCGGGCTCCATCCGGACGTCGAACCGACCGCGTCCGTGCTGCGCCGCTGGCTTGCGGCAGGCGACCTGCCCGACGAGGCGGCCCGCCTGCTCGGCGAGCTGAACCGCCGCATCGACGACCCGGACGCCCGCATCGGCCCGTCCTATCTGATGCGCGACCGCGTCCACCAGAGTGCCGACGGCCTCGACCGGGTGTGGGAACATCAGATCCTGCCGCTGCTGGCCGAACACCACGTCGGCGAGACCATCGACCTCGCGGCCCGGTACGGCCTACCGGCGCTGCGGCAGTCCCTCGGCCTGGCCGCGGTGGTTCCGGCCGCGGTGGTTCCGGCCGCCGGAGTCCCCGCGAACACCATCCCCGGCCCCGCGGCAGGCTGAGGCCATGCTTGCACCGGTGGAGCTGACCGAGGGCGCCGGGTGGCAGCGGCGGAAGCTGAGCCCGGGCCAGGCCGATGCGCTCGATGCCAGCGAGGTGGCGCAGGTGCGGCAACGGCGTGCCGACGGTACCTGCGAGGTCAAGGACAACGCCCTGGTCGGCACCGTGCGCCTCGGGTCGGGCGAGGATGCGTTCGAGGTTCGCATCCGACCCAAGGTCACCATCCGCCGTCTGCTGTTTCTGCTTGGCTACGCGCAGGATCGCGGCAGGTGGTTCGAGGACGAGGTCCAGGCGGCGGAGGAACCGGATCTTCTGCCCGCGGTCGCCGTGGCGTTCGCCCGAACCGCCTCGCGGGCGCTCGCGCACGGGGTGCCGCGAGGCTATCGGCAGGTGGATGCGGCGCTTCCCGTCCTTCGCGGCCGGCTGCGCGAGTCCGCGCAGCTCCGGCAACGGTCCGGGGTGATGTTCCCCCTCGAGGTGCGCTATGACGAGCGCACCGTCGACACCGCCGAGAACCGGTTGCTGCTCGCAGCCACCCGCTCGCTGCTCGCCCTGGCCGGGGTGGCACCGGCCACCGCCCAGGAGCTGCGCCGTATCGCCGCCGCCCTGGACGGTGTGGCCGAGCCGGCGCACGGCCCCGTCGAGCCGCCGGACTGGGTGCCAACCCGGGTGAACGCGCCTTACCATGCGGCGCTCCGGCTCGCCGAGACGGTCTTGCGCTCGTCTTCCTTCGAACGGGAAGACGGGGAGACGCTCCGGGTGGACGGCTTCGTGGTGAAGATGTGGGAGGTCTTCGAGGACTTCGTGACCCACGCCGTCGACGAGGTCCTCACCCACCGCGGCGGTGAGGTCCGCCTGCAGGACCGCACCCACCACCTCGACGAGGACCGGACGCTGGAGATGTGCCCCGATCTCGTGCTGTACCGGCCGGAGGGCCCGGGCGGGCGGATGATCCCGGCGGTTGTCCTCGACGCGAAGTACCGGCTCGCGATCCGACAGGGCGCGCGCGCACACGTGTACCACCAGATGATCGCCTACTGTGCCCGGCTCGGCGCCCGGCAGGGACGGCTCGTCTACGCCGGCTCGGAGCGGGCCGACGGCCAGCCCGGCGGTCGTGGCGACGTCATCCGGAGCCGGATCGGGGGTCCCGCGCCCATCGAGCTCGTGACGTACGTGCTCGACCTGAGGCTCCCCCTGGCCGAGTTGCGGGCCAGGATCGAGCGGATCGCCGACGATATGGTCACCCCGTCCGTCTGACGGAGCTCTCCGATCTCGCGGCCCACTTTCGCGGCCCACCTTGGATCGCCGTCACCCGGCCGGCCGGCTTCCTTTGGATAGGCGAGAGGCGAGAGGCGAGGAGCTGCCGCCGGGAAACGGGGCCGCGCGGTCAGCGTAGGCCGGAGCGGTCAGCGCGGTCAGCGCGGTCAGCGCAGGCCGGAGCGCACGAACGCGTCGACGACCTGGCGCTGCAGGACCAGGTAGAGGGCGAAGACGGGCAGGCAGGCAAGGCCGGACCCGGCCATCACGGCGCCCCAGTTGTCGCCCTCGAGGGTCAGGAAACCGCGGATGCCCAGCTGGATGACGGAGTTCGCCCGCTGCAGCGCCAGCGCCGGCCAAAAATATTCGTTCCAGGCGGTGATGAACAGCAGGATCGACAGCGACGCCAGCGCCGGGCGCAGGTTCGGCACGACGACCGTCCACAATGTGGACCATGAACCCCGCCCGTCGATGCGGGCCGCGTCGAGCAGCTCCCGGGGGAAGGCCTGCATGTGCTGGCGGAGCATGAGCACCGCGAGCGCCGAGCACAGGTTCGGCACGATGACGCCGGCCAGCGTGTTCAGCAGGCCCAGGTTCGACAGCACCAGGTAGTTCGAGATCATCGTCACCTGGAACGGGATGAGCCAGGTGGCCACGAACGCCAGGTAGAACAGGGTCCTGCCGCGGAACTCCCAGGCGGCGAAGGCGTAGGCGGCGAGCAGGGACATCATGAGCTGGCCGGCGGCGGTGACGGCGGCGATCGTGAAGGTGTTGGCGAGCAGCACGCCGATGTCGAGACTGTCGAAGACGTAGCGGTAGTTCGCGAGGCTCAGCGGCCAGGGCAGGAGCGACTGGTCGAAGATGTCGTCCGGCCGGCGGAAGGAGGTGGCGAACATCCAGTACACCGGAAACAGGCTGATCAGGCTCAGTAGGGCCAGCATCAGATGGCTGGCCGCGGCCCGCCAGTGGGGTATCCGCGGTATCCGCATGCTGCTCATCGTGTGCGCATCCTTGGATCGGGGGACCGGGGTGCGTCGAGAAATCCGGTCGCCGAGGGTCCGGGTCAGTTGTCAGCGAAGCTGTACCGGTCGGCCAGTTTGACCAGCACTGCCGCCACCACCGCGAAGACGAGGAAGAACGCGATGCCCGCCGCGGAGGCCAGACCGGAGTCCAGGCTGCGGAAACCGAACTCCCAGAGCAGGTAATAGATGTTGGTCGAGGAGTCGGCGGGGCCGCCCTGGGTGAGCACGTCGAGCAGTGGGAATGTCCACTGCCCCGACAGCAGCACGGTTATCAGCAGCATGAACAGCAGGGTCGAGCGCAGCATCGGCAGAGTCACCCACCGGGTGACCTGCCAGCGCGACGCCCCGTCCATCTCGGCGGCCTCGGCGTAATCACTGCTGATGCCGGTGAGTCCGGCGGAGATG
This sequence comes from Frankia sp. CeCAU1, assembly GCF_977971845.1. NCBI lineage: Bacteria > Bacillati > Actinomycetota > Actinomycetes > Frankiales > Frankiaceae > Frankia > Frankia sp. CeCAU1. Next base: position 35,115 of record NZ_CDWWXA010000040.1, read on the forward strand.
ACGAGGGTGGCGAAGCCGAGGATCTGCCACGCGCAGATCGCCAGGATGGCGATCAGCGCCGTCCGCTCCTCCCGCAGCCAGCTGTAGTCACCAAGCCCGAGGGCGTGGTTCACCACCCCTTTGGAATCCAGCAACCAGCGCCAGACCGCGGCGGCGGGGACCGGCGCGACCAGCATCGGCAGAAAGACCAGCGCCCGGTAGACGGTGCGCGACCGACCGCCCAGGTCCCGGATGGCCAGCGCGATGGCGGTGGGCAGAACGATGGCGAACGGAACCAGGCCGAGGATGTACCACAGCGTGTTCTTCGCGGCGCCCCGGAGCTGCGGAAGGGTGAAGATCTGCCGGTAGTTGTCCAGACCGACGTAGGTCCGTGGCGAGTTCGGCAGCAGGTTCCAGTGGTAGAAGGACAGCTGGACGGCCTCGATGATCGGTTTGTAGGTCCATAGCACCAGGCTGGCCACTCCGGGCAGCAGGTACAGGTAGGGCGGGGTGGCGGCGAGCATCCGCCGGGCCAGGGACGGCCGGGCGGCCCGCACCGGCACGCGCGACGCGGCACCGGCGGAAACTGCGGCACCGGCGGAAACTGCGGCACCGGCGGGGACCGTGGCGCAGGCTGCCCCCGGGATGGCGATTTCGACGAACACGGTTCGGAAGCATCCTTTCCGGAGGCGCGGGAAGTCCGGAGGCGTGGGAAGGGCCGACGCACCGGACGGGGTCGGTGCCGGACGGGGTCGGTGCCGGACGGGGTCAGTGATAATCCGCCGCGAGCTGGACGACCTCGTCGAGGGTCATGTCGTAGACCACTTCGGAGGTGGCGATCGGTACCGCGGTGGCGACGGCCCCCTCGGGGTAGACGTCGATCCGGGTGTACTCGCCCCCCACCAGGCCGGTTATCCGGTCGGCCGGGCCGAGGGTGCGTATCCGGTAGGCGGTGGCACCCGCCACCCAGACCGGAACGCCGCTGAGCACGCCCGCGGACGCGTGGTGGGCGTGACCGGCCAGCACGATCTTCACGTCGCTGCCGGCGAGCACGTCGGCGAGGTTCTGCGGCTCGGCGAGCAGGAGCGAGTTCACCATCGCGAGCGGGGACGGCACGGGTGGGTGATGCAGGGCGAGGATGGTCCCGTCAGGGGCCGCGGTGGCCAGCTCGTCGGCGAGCCAGCGCAGCTGGGCGGTGCTCAGAAAGCCGCTGTGCTCGCCCGGTTCGGTGGGGTGTCGAGCATGATGATCCGCAGGTCACCGACCCAGTGCACGTAGTCGTGAGCCTCCGCCGTGGGTTCCGCGCCGAGCAGTCCCTCCCGGAACGGGCCACGCGAGTCGTGGTTGCCGACGCCGTAGAGCACGGGCGTGCCCAGGCGCGCCGCCACCGGTTCGACCAGGTCACGCAACCGCTGGTAGGCCAGCAGATCACCGCGGTCGGCGAGGTCGCCGGTGAGCAGCAGGGCGCCGATCTTCAGCGTGGACGCCTCGATCTGGTCGAGCACGGTGCGCAGCGCGGCGTACGTGTCGACCTTGCCGTGCATCAGCTCACCCTCGCGGGCGATGTGGGTGTCACTGATCTGGATCAGGATGTGGGTGGGCGTGTGCGCGGTCGGGTCCAGGAGTATTGGCATGGACATCCTTCCGGAGCGGGGTTCAGGGC
>NZ_CDWWXA010000041.1:0-13432 GCF_977971845.1 Frankia sp. CeCAU1
GGTAAGGGGTGGCCGGGTAAGGGGTGGCCGGGTAAGGGGCGATGGCGGCTGGTCCGGTTGCTGCCACGGCGACCGCTGGTCCCCGCGCCCACGCAGCCCGGGCGTCGCGTCGGGCCCGGCCCCAGGCGACGAGGTAGGCCAGCGCCGCCATGGGGACCAGCGTGATCGCCAGTGACTTCGTCATCAGGGCGAGGCCGACGAAGACCCCCGTCCAGGCCGCGGTGCGCAGGGAGGTGTCCCCGCGCAGCACGTAGACGATCGAGACCGTGGCCAGGCCGCTGGTCAGAACCAGCAGGTTGTCGTTGTTGACGCTGGATCCGATGTGGGTGAGCTGGGGGATCCCGAGCGGTACCAGGGCGGCACAGATCCCCGCCACCCGGCTGCCACCGCTGAGCCGGTTCGCCCCGGCCCAGGCGAGCAACGGCAACGGCGCGACCATTGCCACGCTGATCAGGCGCAGGATCCCGATGATCTCGTCCCAGCGCAGGTGGTCGCCACCACCGGGGACAGCCTTGAGAATCATGGCGTCAACCCAGTAGTACAGCGGGGGATGCTGCACGAGCTGTTGGATGCTACCCTCCGGCGCCGGTGTCCGGTCCAACTCCTCCCAGCTGGGACGATCGTGGCGGGGGACGGCGTCGGCCGCGGTGAACGGGCCGGCGGACAGGTCGCGGGGCCGCTCCTCGGATCCGTAGGGGGCAGCCATGATCGCCCCCACGCCGCCCTGCGTCACGATCGCATGGCCCGGATGCGGCCAGCCCTCGCCCTCGACGAGCCGCATCACAGCGTCCACGTGGTTTGGTTCGTCGGGCGCATGGTACTGCGGCATCATCACCGACCAGCCGGCCAGCAGCGCGGTGAAGAGCAGAGTGATCACCCAGATGGCCGCGGGGATGGTGCGGAGAATCCCCCACGGCCGGAAGCGCGTCCCCATCGGGAACACGTCTCCGCCGGCCTCGGCGTCGGCGCGGGCCGTTGCGGTCGAATCCACAGAGTCACCCACGAGTGGCAGAGTCCCATCGGACGAAGGTGGAGTCATGCTACGGACCCCCGATTCCCCGTCGACGTCATGGGTGCCCTCCTCCCCTCAGCCCTGGTCGCGCACGGTGGTGAGGGTGCTCCCGGGCGGGTGTCCAGACCGTTGTCGCGGTGTTCCCGGACCGTCAGTGTTCCCGGACCGTCAACGTCGCAGCCCGCAACCATCATCCTGACCGTCCGAGGGCCGGTTCACCGTCATTGAACCGGGAGGTCGATACGGATGTCCTCGGCTATCCGGCTGCGAAGTCCGCCGGATAGCAGGATCTGTCGGATAGCAGGATCTGTCGGATTTCGGCGAGGCGAAGATTCCGGTTTTTAGGCGTGGCCGCGGAGGTGTCCGCATGGCACGCGGACAGCCGAGGCCGCCTTTGACGTCCGACTGCCCCCGGCGTCCGGCTTCCCACCCTGGCGTCCGAGGCCCGGCGTCCGAGGCCCGGCGTCCGAGGCCCGGCGTCCGAGGCCCGGCGTCCGGAGCGCGTGATCCGGACGCCGGATCAGCGCCAGGAGTCGATGTGGCCGACGATCTTCGCGGGGGATCCGGCTGCGACGGCTTTGGGCGGCACGTCCCGGGTCACCACCGAGCCCGCGGCGACGACGGCGCTCTCGCCGATCGTCACGCCCTTGAGCACGATGGCCCCCGCGCCGATCCAGGCCCGGTCCTCCAGCACGATCGGCCCGCTCATCGGCTGCTCCACGCCGTCGACGACCATCGGGTGGAAGTCGTTGTCGAGTAGCTGGGTGTCCCACGAGACGTTGCAGCAGGCGCCGATCGAGACGCGTTCGCGTACGAGGATCTTGGCGAACCCGTTGATGTTCGCCCCGGGGCCGAGTTCCAGCACGCCCGAGTCGACGACGATCCGCACGCCCCGCTGCAGCGACACGACACCTTCGCAGCGCAGGCGGCCCTCGGGATGCACCCGGATGATCGAGGTATCGCGTCGGGTCGACAGCCCGAACGCGCCGAGCCCCACCCGCAGCGTCGCGCCCTCGGCGAACTCGATGCGCTCCCGGCCTTCGATCACGGTGGGGGAACCGGTCCAGATCGGTTGCCTGTATGCGAGCGGGTAACGCAGCCCGGCCACGAACGAGCGGGCCGAGGTCTCCTGCGCCGCCCGCAGCGAACGAACGTGCCGCACATACTCCCGAAGATCACTTCTGAACGCACCCACGGAGCAACAGTAGGCGCTGCCCCGGTGGCCGGACCGCCCGGCTGTCGGCTCGCCGGGTCGGGCGTGCCACCCTAGAGTCGTGCGCGAGCCCTCGACGGAGCGTGCACCACCGCCACGGACCGGCGATCGGAGCGGGAACGACGACGTCGGACCGCCAGGACGCCGGCCCGGGACGCCGCTGGGCCGGAACGACGACCGGGAGCCACACCGACGTGAGTGTCAGCGCCATCCATCGACCTGAACATCCGCAGGCCGGCACCCCAGTGCAGGCGGCTTCCGGGGACGGCGTCGCAGCCGTCGGTCCGGACGCCCCCTACGTGACCATCGTGCTGCCCTGCTACAACGAGCAGGACCATGTGCTGCTCGAACTCGAGCGCATCACCGCCGCGATGGACGCGAGCGGTTACTCCTACGAGGTCTTGGCGATCGACGACAAGTCGACCGACAACACGCTCGCGGTGCTGCGCGAGGTGGCCCCGCGGTTCCCGCGCATGCGGGTGATGCCGTTCCGCCGCAACGGTGGTTCCGGCACGGCCCGCCGGATCGGGACCCAGGAGGCCCGCGGCAAGATCGTCGTCTGGACCGACGCCGACATGACGTACCCGAACGAGCGCATCCCGGAGTTCGTCCGTTACCTGGACGACAACCTCGACGTCGACCAGGTCGTCGGGGCGCGCCGCACCGAGGAGGGCACTCACAAGTGGGCCCGGGTGCCGGCGAAATGGTTCATCCGGATGATCGCCCAGCGGCTGTCCGGCATGAAGATTCCCGACCTCAACTCCGGGCTTCGCGCCTTCCGCCGGGACGTCTCCCTGCCCTATCTGCGGCTGCTGCCCCCCGGTTTCTCCTGCGTCACCACGATCACGATGTCCTTCCTGTCGAACCAGCATCCGGTGGATTACATCCCGATCGATTACGCAAAACGATCCGGAACGTCGAAGTTCCATCCCTTCCGGGACGCGCGGCGTTACATCCTTCAGGTGCTGCGGATGGTGATGTACTTCGATCCGATCAAGGTTCTCATGCCGGTCGCCCTGTGGATCATGGGCTTGGGTTTCGTCAAGTTGATCGTGGACCTGATCCGCTACGACTTCCATGTGGCGACGTCGACGCTGCTGGCGATTCTGGTCGGCTTCCAGATCGTCGTGCTGGCGTTGATCGGCGATCTGGTGGCCCGCTCGCGCAGCGACACCTGACCTGCGTGCGCATCGCGATCGTCGGTCCGACCCATCCCTACAAGGGGGGGATCGCGCAGCACACCACCGAGCTCGCGCACCGGCTGTCGGCGCGGGGCCACGAGGTGGCGGTCGAGTCCTGGTCGGCGCAGTACCCCGCGTGGCTCTATCCCGGCGTGCAGCGCGTCACCGAGCCCGAGATGGAGCCGTTCGAGGTCACCCGCTACCCGTTGTCGTGGCGCCGGCCGGACGGATGGATCCGGCTCGGCAGGCGCCTGCGGCGGCAGGCCGACGCGGTGATCCTGGTCGTCGTCACTCCCGTGCAGGCCCCGGCGTACCTGGGCGTCCTCGGCGCACTGCGGGCCCGGGGGGCGCGTGGCCGGGGCACGGCTTCCGGGCGAGCGGGTTCCGGGCGAGCGGGTTCCGGGCGAGCGGCTTCCGGGGGTGCGGGTCCCACGGTCGTCGCGCTCTGCCACAACGTCCTGCCACACGAGCGCCGGGCCGTGGACGAACCGCTGACCAGTGCGGTGCTGCGTCGGTCGTCGGCTGTTCTCGTCCACACGCCGGCCCAGGCGGAGCTCGCCGCGCGCCTCACCCCTGCTCCGGTCCTGGTGGCCGAGATGGCCACGCACCTGTGGTCCTCGGGTCTGTCGTCCTCGGGTCTGTCGTCCTCGCAGCCCGGGCCGGTGGCCGGCCGCGGTGGGCCATCCGCCGACGTCACCCGGCGCAACCTGCTGTTCTTCGGGCTGGTGCGGCCGTACAAGGGACTGGACGTCCTGCTGCGGGCGTTGGCCCGCGGGCCGGCGGACGTCCGTCTCACCGTCGCCGGCGAGTTCTGGGGTGGGACGGGGGAGATCGCCCGGCTGGTCGAGGAGCTCGGCCTGGCCACCCGGGTGGACCTGCGGTCGGGCTATGTCGACGCGGCGGAGGTGCCCGCGCTGTTCGCTGGTGCCGACGCCCTGGTGCTTCCCTACCGGGCCGGAACGGCGTCACAGAACGTCGATCTCGCGCACCTGCACGGCGTGCCGGTCGTGGCGACCACGGTGGGAACGCTCGCCACCACGGTCCGTGATGGGGTGGACGGTCTACTCGTGCCGCCCGACGACGCGGAGGCGCTGGCGGTGGCGCTGCGGCGGCTCTACGAGCCCGGCGTGCTCGCCGGTTTGCGCTCGAAGGTCATACCGCCGGACGTCGACGGGGCGTGGGAGCGTTACCTTGATGTGACGTTGGGCGCGCTTGGGCGTACATGAGCCGTGGCGCATACGCGAGTCACGGCCCATCCATGGGTCGTGGACCATCCATGGGTCGTGGACCACGGGTGAATCGTGGACTCGGAAGGCGGACTGGAATGAGCAAGGCGGACCGGATCGGCGGGGCTGACCGGACGGGAGGGGCCGACCTGTGAGCCCGGTGCGGGACGACGCCCTCGCCTTCGTGGGCCATCAGGTACATGTCATGCGTCGCCGGGAGGTCGGCACCCTGCTGTCGTGGGCGGGAGAACTGGCCGGGCGCACCCTGCTCGACGTGGCCGGCGGTGACGGCTACTGGGCCGGCCAGGCCGTCCGTCGCGGGGCTCGGGCGGTGTGCCTCGACCTCGCCCGGCACAAGCTGCAGTTCGGTCGCCGGCTGCGCGGGCATCCCGGGCTCGTCGAGGGGGACGCCTTGGCGCTGCCGTTCGCTGCGGCCACGTTCGATGTCGTCATGTCGGTCTGCGCCATCGAGCACTTCGACGATGGTCCGGCCGCGCTTGCCGAGATGGCGCGGGTGCTGCGTCCGGGTGGCGACCTGGTGATGTCCGCCGACGCCCTCACCCGGGCGGCGTCCTGGCCGGACCTGTTCGACCGGCACCGCGAGCGCTACCACGTCAGGCACACCTACTCCGGCGACCATCTCGCCAAGCTGCTCGATGATGTCGGGCTCGAGGTCATCCGGCAGACGTACATGTTCCGCAGCGAACGCGCCGAGCGGCTCTACCTGACTTTGTCCGCCAAGGGCGGCAGGACGGGATGGAACGCCGCGGCCGTGCTCTCGCCGGCCGTCGCCCTGTCGGACCGGCGGGCTCCCGACACCGCGGGCAGCGTCGTACTCACCCACGCCCGCAAACGGGAGGGCTGAACGATGGCGCCCGCCGGCCGGTCGGCACGCCCGGGCCCCGGCCGTGAACCGCGCCGGCAGCCGGAGCACGACCCGCGGACGGGCCCGCCGGCGCCCCCCACCTCCCTGCGCAACCAGCGCATCCTCGCCGCCGTCCTGACAGTGCTGCTGTTCGGGCTGATCGTGGCCGGGACGGGTGCCGGGTTCGCGCTCTTCGGCCATCGGGGCTGGGGATACCTGGTCGGCGGGATCTCCTGCGTCGTGATGGCACTCGCGGCCCTGCGTGCCCGCGGCCGCTGACCTGCGTGCCCGCGGCCGCTGACCCGCCGACCCGCCGACCCCTGCTGTCCGGGGACCGGGCCGGCTGTCCGGGGATGGAGGAGGCAGGGGCAGACTGTGACCCGTGCGTGTGGGTTTCCTTGTCGAGCAGCTGCTCGCGCCGGTTCCCGGCGGGACCGGGCGCTACTCCGCCGAACTCGCGGCGGCGCTCGCCCGCACCGCCGCCCCCGAGGATCGGGTGACCGGGTGGTGTGCCGGGCGCCGGGAGGTCGGTCCGGCCGTGCTGCCCGGCGTCCTCGGTCCGTTCCGGCTCGGTCTGCCTCGCCGCGCACTCGCCGTGGCCTGGGCGCGTGGCGTGGGTCCGGCTCCGACGGGGGTGGACGTCATTCACGCTCCGACCCTGCTGGTGCCACCCGCGGGTGGCACCAGGGGGTTTGTGACCGGTTCGGTGGCGGACGCCCTGCGCAGCCTCGACGACCGGACCGGGTCCCGGTGCGGGCAACGGTCCGGTGGCCCCCGGCGTTCTCCTGGTTATCGGCGCTCCCCTGGTTATGTGGACTCATATCCACCTTCCGGACTTTCCGGCGTGCCGCCCCGTCCGTCGCTGGCTTCCTGGGCCTCCGGAACCGTCGCGCCGGCCCTGGGCGATGCCCTGGACCGGCGCCGGCCGCGCCCGAAGCTCGTCGTGACGATCCACGACGCCGTTCCCTGGACGCATCCCGAGACCCTGACCCCGCACGGGGTCCGGTGGCACCGGCTGATGGGCGAACGGGCCGCACGCCACGCCGACGCGATCGTCGTGCCGACGCTCGCGGTGGCGGCCGAGATCGCCCGGCATCTGCCGATCCCCGAAGATCGCCTGCACGCGATCGGGGAGGGAGTCGCCGACGCCGTGGTCCGGGTTCCGCCCGATGCCGACGCCCGCGCCGCGCGGATGGGGCTACCCCCTCCGGGGCGTTATCTACTCACCCTCGCCACGCTCGAACCCCGTAAGGGCCTCGACACCGCGCTCGCGGCGCTGCGACGACCGGACGATCCGGGCCTGCCGTTGGTCCACGTCGGCGCGACCGGCTGGGGTGGGCTGGACGTGCGCGCGACGGCGGCCAGGCACGGTCTGGGCGCGGACCGGGTGCGCACCCTTGGGCGGCTCAGTGACGAGGATCTCGCCGTGGTCCTGTCCCGTGCGGGCGTATTGCTCGCGCCGAGCCGGTCGGAGGGATTCGGGCTGCCGGTCGTCGAGGCGATGGCGCACGGTGTGCCGGTCATCGTCTCGGATGCCCCCGCGCTGGTCGAGGTCGGCGGGGACGCCGCCGTGGTGGTCGGGGTGGACGACCCGGCCGCGCTGGGCGCCGCGGTGGCGAAGGTCATGGGCGATCCGGACCTGCGGGGGCGGCTGTCGGAGTCTGGACGTCTTCGTGCCCGGTCATTTACCTGGAAAGGGGCAGCACTGGCGACGTGGGCGCTCTACCGTCGAGTCAGCGGTTCCCCCGCTGTGTCCGTCGCCGACGACGGGCGGGCGTAGTGTTGCCCCCGTTGAGAAGCAAGCGGTCACCGTGAAGCAAGCGACCACCCCGTCGCGGGTGGCGCGTCAGGGAGGGAGCGCCGTGGGACCCCGGGTGCTCGTCGACGCCACTTCGGTCCCGGCCGACCGTGGTGGCGTAGGGCGTTATGTCGACGGGTTGGTCGCGGCGCTGGGCGCGACCGGCGCGGACATGGCGCTCGTCTGCCAACGGTCGGATGAGGAACGCTACAGCCGGATGGCCCCACACGCCACCGTTCTGTCCGGGCCGGCGGCCATCGCCCACCGGCCCGCGCGGTTGGCCTGGGAACAGACCGGGCTGCCACTGGTCGCCGAACAGGTGAATGCCGATGTCATCCATTCACCGCACTACACGATGCCGTTGCGGGCGCACCAGCCCGTGTGCGTGACGATTCACGACGTCACCTTCTTCACCGAGCCCGACATGCACACCGCGGTGAAGGGCACGTTCTTCCGGTCCGCTATGCGCACCGCGGTGCGCCGGGCGGCCCGGATCATCGTCCCCTCGAAGGCCACCCGGGACGAGCTGGTGCGGGTGCTCGACGGGGAGTCGACGACCACCGACGTCGCCTACCACGGCGTCGACACGTCGACCTTCCATCCGCCGACCGAGGAGGACAAGCGGCGGGTGCGCCGCCGGCTCGGGCTCGGCGACTCGCGCTACGTCGCGTTCCTCGGGATGCTGGAGCCGCGCAAGAACGTGCCGAACCTCATCCGGGGCTGGGCCGAGGCGGTGCACTGGCGGGACGAGCCGCCCGCGCTCGTCCTGGCCGGCGGCTCCGGCTGGGACGACGACGTCGATGCCGCCGTCGCCTCGGTGCCGAGCCACCTGCGGGTGATCCGGCCGGGTTATCTGCGCTTCTCCGACCTGCCGGGCTATCTGGGAGGTTCGTCACTGGTGGCGTATCCCTCGCACGGCGAGGGCTTCGGGCTGCCGGTGCTGGAGGCGATGGCCTGCGGCGCCCCGGTTCTCACCACGCCGCGTCTGTCGCTGCCGGAAGTCGGCGGCGACGCCGTCGCCTACACTCAGCCGGACGCCGGCTCGATCGCCCGGGAGATGGGCGCCCTGCTCGATGACGCCGAGCGGCGCAGGCAACTCGGTCAGGCCGGTCTCGCCCGGGCCCGGGAGTTCACCTGGGCGGCCAGCGCCGAGGCGCATCTCGCGAGCTACGCGCGGGCGGTCGCCGAGCACTGAGGCGCCCGTCGGCCCGGCCCCGGGGCGAGGACCGCCGCAAAGGGCGCGCTACCGTCTCCTCGGTGCACAAGGTGCCGTGCGTCGTCACGGGAATGTGTCGGGCGACCGGTGATGGGCGAGAACGGGCGGGCGAGACATGGGTGTGGATCCGGAGATCCGGGTCGTCGTCGTGACCTTCCGGTCCGGGGAGGTGATCGGAGCCTTCCTCGACTCGCTGGCGAAGGCGACCACGCGGCCCTACGAGGTCGTCGTGGTGGACAACTCGCCGCACCTCGACGAGGGCACGGCGGCGGCCGCCGAGCGGGCCGAGGTGCGCTTGGTGCGCCCGGGTCGCAACCTCGGCTACGGCACCGCGGTCAACCGTGGTGCCGCCGGAGCCCGCGGGCCCTGGTTGGTGATCTCCAATGCCGACGTCTCCTTCGCGCCCGGTGCGGTCGACGAACTGATTGCCGCGGCCGACCGCTGGCCGGGGGGCGGGGCCTTCGGCCCGGGGATCATCAATCCGGACGGGGCGCTCTACCCCTCGGCCCGGGACCTGCCCTCGCTCGGCCGCGGGGTGGGGCACGCCTTGTTCGGCTGGTGTTGGCCGACGAACCCGTGGACGGCCTCCTATCGGCGGGAGCGGGGCCTCCCCCGGGAGATGACCGCCGGCTGGTTGTCCGGTTCCTGCCAGCTGCTGTGCCGGGAGGCGTTCGAGGCGGTCGGCGGGTTCGACGAGTCCTACTTCATGTTCATGGAGGACGTCGACCTCGGCCGCCGCATCGGCGAGGCGTCCTGGCAGTCGGTGTACGTGCCGTCCGCGGTGGTCGAGCATCTCGGCGGACACTCGACGAAGCGGTCGTCACGGCGGATGGTGCTGGCTCATCACCGCAGCATGTTCCGCTACCTGTCCTGGCAGTACCCCGGCAACGCGCGCGCGCCGCTGCGGCTGCTGCTCGGGGTCGGTCTCGTGGTCCGGCTGCTGCTCGCGCTGATCTTCGCCCGGGACAGCGCGGGGGCGAAGGCGACCCGTTCTGCGGATCTGCTTCCCCGGGGTGGTGCCGCGCGGGGCGCCTGAGCGGGCCGCGGCCGGCCGATGGCCGACAGTCGAGTCGCTGGTAGTCATGGATGTCCTGGATGTCCGAGATATTTGGAATATCCGGGCGGCTTGGTGAACCCCGGTCCGACACAACGTGTCGAAACCATGGCATGCCGTTCGTCGTATGGTCCCGACCCCGATCCGTTTTCAGCGTCCACCGCGTGTTCTGCGACACTGACGCCCCATGGACGCAGTGATGCTTGTCGGCGGTCAGGGGACCCGCCTGCGACCGCTCACGATGTCGGCGCCGAAGCCGATGTTGCCGGTCGCGGGGGTGCCGGTCACCGCGCACATGCTGGCTCGCGCGCGAGACGCGGGAATCGACCGGGTGGTGCTCGCCACCTCGTACCGGGCGGAGGTCTTCGAGGAGTACTTCGGGGACGGCTCGGCGCACGGACTCCAGCTGGAGTACGTCACCGAGACCGAGCCGATGGGCACGGGCGGTGCGATCCGCAACGTGGCCGAGCGGCTCCACGGGGGACCGGGCGATCCGGTCGTGATCTTCAACGGTGACATCCTCGCCGGTCTGGACATCCAGGCCCTCGTCGCGCGGCACACGGTGACCGGCGCGGCGGTCACCCTGCATCTGACTCGGGTGGTGGACCCGCGTGCCTTCGGGGTCGTGCCCGTCGACGACGATGGTCGCGTCACCGCCTTCCTGGAGAAGACCCCGGACCCGCCCACCAATCTGATCAACGCCGGGTGCTACGTGTTCCGGCGGTCCGTCATCGACACGATCCCAACGGGACGACCGGTCTCGGTCGAGCGGGAGACCTTCCCGGGACTGCTGGCCGCCGGCACGGCGGTCATGGGTTACCCGGATGACACCTACTGGCTCGACCTCGGAACTCCCGCGGCGTTCGTGCAGGGCAGTCGCGACCTGGTGACCGGCCGGATGGCGTCGTCGGCGCTGCCGGGGCCGGTCGGGGACTGCCTGGTGCTGCCCGGTGCCGTCGTGGCCGCCGACGCCAAGATCGGTGGCGGGGCGACCGTCGGGGCCGGCGCGTGGGTCGGCGCGGGTGCCGCGATTGACGGTGCGGTGCTGTTCGACGGTGCGGTTATCGAGGCCGGGGCGGTCGTGCGGGACAGCGTGATCGGTCGGGACGCGGTGATCGGCTCCGGTGTCGCGCTCGACGGGGTGGTCATCGGCGACGGGGTACGGATCGAGCGAGGCAACGAACTGCGGTCCGGGGCGCGCGTGTTCCCCGGAGTCGTCCTCTCGGCGGGCGCTGTGCGATTCAGCTCGGACCGCACCTGAGCGCAGCCGACCGGTTGCGGGCGGCGGCGGACCGCTGGTAGCGCCGCCGCATTTCCTCACGACGCGGCGGCTGCGGTCCGTCCGTGCGGAGATCTCGCGGACATCCACGGACGGGGAACAAAAACCGTCCGCTGAATGCGGCGATTCCGCGCCGTGGCCGAGGACAATCGCACTCATGAGGTTCAGCGTGGAACGCGACGCGTTCGCCGACGCGACCGGCTGGGCCGCTCGGCATCTGCCCAACCGGCCGGGCCCGGCCCGGAACGTCCTGACCGGCATCCTGCTCGCCGCGGGCCATGGTTCCGCGGCGTCTCCCGGTTCCGCGGCGTCTCCCGGTTCCGCGGCGTCTCCCGGTTCCGCGGCGTCTCCCGGTTCCGCGGCGTCTCCCGGTTCCGCGGCGCCCCTGGGCCCGGCCGCAGCCTCGGTCCTGACGATCTGCGCGTACGACACGGAGGTGGCGGTGCGGGCTCCGGTCGCGGCCTCGGTGGACGAACCGGGGCGGGTGCTGGTGCCCGGCCGGCTCCTCACGGACATCGTGCGCAGCCTGCCCGCGACGACGGTCGACGTCGTGGTCGACGGTGACCGGCTGGTCCTGCGCTGCGGCAGCGTCCGTTTCACCGTGCCGCTGATGGACCCGGGTGAGTACCCGAAGCTCCCTGGCTTTCCCGGACCGATCGGCGAGGTGGACACGCTTGGGTTCGCGTCCGCGGTCGGTCAGGTCGCCCCGGCGGCCGGCCGGGACGAGACCATGCCCGTGCTCACCGCGGTCCGGATGGAGATCTCCGGGCGTGGGCTGACCCTCGTCGCCACCGACCGGTACCGGCTCGCGGTACGCGGCATACCCTGGCAGCCGACAGTCGACGATCCGTGGGCGCTCGCGCACGTGCCTGCCAAGGTTCTCGCCGAGGTGGCCCGCACGCCGACGTCGGCCTCCCGCATCGTGATTGGTCTGGACCTCGACGATCCGTCCGGCGCCCGGCTCGGCCTCGCCGCCGGCGGCCGGCAGACCATCGTCCGGCTCATCGAAGGGACGTTTCCCAACTACCGCAAGCTCCTGCCCGAGGCGGCCGCGCTCGTCGTCACCGCGCAGACCGCGGCGCTCGCCGCGGCGGTCCGTCGGGTGGCCGTCGTCGCCACCCGCACCGGGCCGCTGCGGTTCACTTTCACCCACGACCAGGTCGTCGCCGAGGCCGGGGACGGCGGTGGCGCACAGGCCAGCGAGACGATGCCGGTCGAGTACGCAGGTCCCGAGCTCTCGGTGCTGTTCAATCCGTCCTACCTGCTGGACGGGCTCGGTGCCGTCGAGGACGATCAGGCGACGATCGGGTTCGTCGACGACGATCCGGTCGAGGCCGCCGCGAAACCCGCGGTGCTCACCGGCAAGGACAGCGGCCGCGGCGCTGTCGACGAGGGCGCCTACCGCTACCTACTGATGCCGATCCGCCACGGCGGGGGCTGAGCCGAGGGCCAGGACCGTTTCTCCTGATCGTCTGGTTCGGCGGTCCAGGGTATGGATCCGGGGCGATGAGCCGGCCCGGCCGCGGCCCTGACGAGGACCGGACAGCCTTATAACCGGATAGCCGGAGACAGGCCACAGATACGCCGAAGAAACACCGTGGGAAATTTGTCCCGTGGCCTCCGCGCGACCCCGCTCGGGTTACCGATGCGGAGGGAACCCGACATCTCCCGTTCGGGATCCGGCCCCTCCTGTTTCCCCGGTTCTTACCTCTGGTGCACTGACGATGTCCGATGGAGGCTCTAACCTGATCTGGCTCCACGGTAAGAACTCGTTGTTACTTTTCTGGTTCCTCGGGAGGCCTGCCGTGTCCGTTCTCGCCGGTGTCCGGCGTTCACGTCTCGTGTTGACCGCGTTTGCCGTCGGTCTGATCGTCGCCGTGCTCGTATCCTGGAATATCGCGCCCGCGCGGGCGGCGGCGCTGCCCAGCCCTGACCATGTCGTCGTGGTGGTGTTCGAGAACCACTCCTACTCGCAGATCATCGGTAGTTCCAGCGCCTCTTACATCAACAATACACTGAAAAGTGGTGGCGCCAACCTCACCGCGTCGTACGGCCTGACCCACCCGAGCCAGCCCAACTATCTCGCCCTCTTCTCCGGAGGTACCCAGGGCATCACCAACGACAACTGCTACACGCCGGGGTTCAGTAGCGCCGCCAATCTCGGCTCCGAGCTGATCGCCGCCGGTCGCACCTGGGGAAGCTACAACGAGGGCCTGCCCGCCGAGGGCTCGACGGTGTGCACCAACAGCAGCACCAAGTATGCGCGCAAGCACAATCCATGGTTCGCCTTCAACAACGTGCCGCTGAACACCGCCCACACCTTCGCCCAGTTCCCGAGCAACTATTCCACGCTGCCCAAGGTCTCGTTCGTCATCCCGAACCTGTGCAACGACATGCACGACTGCTCGGTCTCCACCGGTGACACGTGGCTGAAGAGCAATCTCAGCGCCTACGCGACCTGGGCCCAGACCCACAACAGTCTGCTCATCGTGACCTTCGACGAGGACAACGGCTCCAGCGGCAATCACATCACCACGGTGCTCTACGGAGCGCACGTCACCCCCGGAAGCAGCTCGTCGACGACCTAC